>CAMHCL010000083.1 GCA_946183625.1 uncultured Lachnospiraceae bacterium | reverse complement strand
GTACAGGATAGATATTCTCACCACCACTGATGATAACATCCTTCTTACGATCTACAAGCCAGATAAAGCCTTCCTCATCATACTTGGCCATATCACCTGTATAGAGCCAGCCATCCTTAATGCTTTCCTTGGTTGCTTCCTCATTCTTGTAGTAACATGTCATGACACCAGGGCCCTTTACGATAAGCTCGCCGACAGATGTACTATCTTCCTTAGGAATTATATTTCCGTCATCACCTACGATCTCAGCTTCCCAGCCATATCCCGGTACACCGATAGCGCCTACGTGATCGATATTCTCAACTCCCAGGTGAACGCAGCCAGGTCCGATGGACTCTGACAGACCGTAGTTTGTATCATATTGATGGTTAGGGAACATAGCCTTCCATCTGGTTATAAGACTTGCCGGTACAGGCTGTGCGCCTATATGCATAAGTCTCCATTGATCAAGCTTGTAATCATCCTTATTAAGTGTTCCATTCTCAAGAGCTATAAGCAGATCCTGAGCCCATGGAACCAGGAGCCACACGATGGTACAGCCCTCAGTACTTACCGCTTCAAGTATATCCTTTGGCTTAGTACCCTTTAAGAGCACTGCCTTGCCACCAGACTGCAGACTTCCGAACCAGTGCATTTTAGCACCTGTATGATAAAGTGGTGGAATACATAGGAACACATCATCCTTCTGCTGTCCGTGATGAGCCTGCTCAACCTTCGCACTATGTACCAGAGCAGCATGCTTATGCAGGATAGCCTTAGGAAATCCTGTAGTTCCTGATGAGAAGTAGATAGCACCATAATCATCATCTGTTATTGTTATGTCAGGAGTAACAGAGCTGGAATTAGCAACCATCTCGTTATAGTCCTCTGCAAATGTAGGACAGTTCTCTCCCACATAGAACAGCAGTCTGTTCTTGGATATCTTCTCAGCTATCTCTTCTACTCTGCCGATGAATTCAGGTCCGAACACCAGAATATCCACATCAGCAAGATCCACGCAGTATTCGATTTCATCTGCGTCATAACGGAAATTAAGTGGTACAGCCAGTGCACCAGTCTTAAGTACACCGAAATATATAGGAAGCCACTCAAGACAGTTCATGAGCAGTATACCTACTTTGTCATTCTTTTTGATTCCTCTGCTGATGAGCAGATTCGCGAAACGATTAGCCTTCTCGTTGAAAACACCCCATGTGATCTCTCTTCTGTATGGTGCCTTTGGATTTGGCTCCATAAGTTCGTATTCTCTCCAGGTAACCCTTCTAACTTCTGTGATTGCCGGATTAAGCTCTACAAGCGCAACATCGTTAGTATATTCACGCGCATTACGCTCAAGCAAATCTGTAATAGGCATTATAAATGTCCTCCCAATAGTCAATATCGTAGTGCATTATTCTATGGCATACGCCACAGTACATCTATGGTAACGCAAAAAAGCCGCCGCGTCAATGCGTTATCACTTTAATGCGGTAAACTTTCGATATTATTCCTGTGAAATGTTCTCTTTCTGGGATGATCTGATTGATAACATAGAAAGAACAAGTGATACAAACATACCTATGAGAGGAAGGTAAGTCATAAGTCCCTGAGGAACTCCTACCTTCAACATCAGTCCGCCAAAATATGTTCCGGCAATGCCGAAAAGACCGCCTGTAACAACAGCAGTTACCCATATTCCAACATTTATGTTCTTCTTTTTATAGCATAGAACTGCTATGAACAGTGGGAATATAACTCCCGGAGTATATATAGAATATGCACCTGTAAGCAGATTCAGAATGTCACCACTTCCCATGATAGCAAGTACCATTGCAACAATTCCGATACATGCAACAGCTATCCTTGATATAACCAGACTGTTCTTTCCCAGTATATCCTTGGAAAGAATAACAGATGCATTTATAAGACAAGTATCTGTTGATGAAATGATTGCTGATAATAGGCCGAATATAAGAATAACGGCAGGAACCTTCGGCATTATTCCGATTACATACAGAAGGGCTTTGCTGCCCGCAAACTCCTCCGGCAGTACATTTGACCTAATCCACATGCCTATCAGAGTTATGATCAGCGAAAATGCCGCAAGACAGATACCAGATATAAGTGCGGATTTCTTCGCAGTTTTTGAGTCCTTTGAAAGGAAGTTTCTGGACATGATATCCGGTCCCAGGAAGTAAACTCCACCTATTATGAAAAGCTGGTTAAAGAGGTTCACTGGACGATAATCCTTATTCAGAAGCTCAATTCCACGAACAATATCTACTGTATTTCCACCCTTAACGAAGAATAGATATATAAAACAGATTGCAATGCCCAGGATTATTATCACAAACTGGATCTTATCTGTCTTAACGACGGATGTCTGACCACCTGTCATTGTGTATATGATTATAAAAAGGGATATAAAGATCTGAATGAAAAGACTGTTTCTACCGATAGCCAGAGCTATAATGCCGTTCATTGCAACCATCTGACCGGCGATTACGCCTATCCAGGATATGACAATGACCAAAGCTATGATGAACTCTGCAGCCTTTCCAACCGTCATGCCAGCCAGTTCAGGAAGCGTAGCTGCGCCTGTATCTCTCACCTTCTCGGATATTACGAAGGACTGCGCAATAAGTCCGATTGAACCAAAAAGGAGCCACCAGATACCCGGAAAACCTATACTGTAAACTGTATCAACAATGCCTATGGTGGTTGATGCACCTACCACAGTTGCAAGAAGTGTCATGCTTACTGCAAAAGTTCCCTGTCTTCTGCCAGCCACTGCGTAATCTTCAAAAGACTCGGTCTTCCTCATGTCAAGAATACCGATCACCAAAAATACAATGAGATATGCAGCTAATGCCACGATAAATACAGAGTTCATCTATAGTCCTCGATCCTTCAATAAGTCAGGAATTAATATAACACTATGCAAAAGAAATGTCAACCTTGTAAGTTTGTTTAGGTTGACGATTATGATTAAAACAGAGCAGGCCATAAGCCTGCTCTAAATGTGTCATTTTTCTACTGAGTTATAACCCACCTCAAAGCCTGCAAGGTTGATATCCACAGTCTTAGGTGGAACCTTGGACTTGATAACATCAATCCACTGCTCTTTGCTGTAGCTCATATGACGTGCAGCCATTCCCAGAACTATGGTGTTGAAGACACGTGTGTTACCAAGTTCTTCAGCCTTTGCCATAGCATCGATTGAGAATACTCTGTACTTCTCACGAAGTCCTTCCAGGATTCCTTCAGGATACTCTGCTGCTCCTGTGATTACTGGCATAGGGTCGATCCTCTGGTCGTTTACAATGAGAGCTCCATCCTTCTTAAGGAAGTGTGCATATCTAAGTGCTTCGAGTCTCTCAAATGCTATAAGTACGTCAGCACAGCCTTCTTCAACTATAGGTTCTGTAACTGCTTCACCATCTGTAGCATATCTTACATAGGTTACAACGGATCCTCCACGCTGAGCCATTCCGTGTACCTCTGATAACTTAACATCGTAGCCTGCTGTTTCAGCGAGTCCACCAAGTATACGGCTTGTGAGCAGAGTTCCCTGACCACCTACGCCGACTATCATTATATTTGTAACTGACATTTTCTTATTCTCCTACTATATAAATTTACGTTTCAGGTATTATCTCAACTGAATGGCATCGAATGGGCAGAGCTGCTGGCACAGTCCACATCCATTACACATTGTCTCATCTATTACGGAGAAGCCTGTCTCTTTGTCCTTCTTGATTGCAGGACATCCAGGTACGAGACACTGTCCACACTTCATACATTTCTCTGTATCAACATAGCACTTGCCCTTTGGCTGATATGTCTTAAGGAGTGCACATGGTGACTGTGAAATGATAACTGACAGTTCGTCTCTTGCAACTTCTTCCTTAATTGTTTCTTCCAGTTTCTTAAGGTCAAATGCATCTACAACCTTTACATTCTTGATGCCCATACCTTCGCAGAGCTTTACAAGGTCGATAGCAAGTGTTGTCTCGCCATTTAACATTTTACCTGTAGCAGGATGATCCTGATGACCTGTCATACCTGTTGTAGAATTATCAAGGATTATAACTGTTCCTGTTGCCTGGTTATAAACCATGTTCATCAGTGAATTAACGCCTGTATGTAAAAATGTTGAATCACCGATAACTGCAACCCAGTTCTTAACCCAGTCCTTGCCTTTACCCTTCTCCATACCGTGAAGCATTGAGATGGAACCACCCATGCAAAGTGTTGTATCTACAACTGAAAGTGGAGCTGCAACACCAAGTGTATAACATCCGATATCACCGCTTGCATGAATCTTCAGCTTCTTAAGGACACTGTATGTAGCTCTGTGAGGACATCCAGGACAGAGGATAGGTGGACGTACAGGCACCTCTGCAGGTGCTGCCAGATCCAGATTCTGACCTAATATCTTCTCGCGAAGCATATTTGCACTATACTCTCCATCAAGTGGGAATATATCTTTACCTGTGCATTCAATTCCCCATGCACGAACCTGTTCCTCAATAACAGGCTCAAGTTCTTCTATGATATAAAGCTTATCAACCTTTGAAGCAAACTCTTCTATAAGTGCCTTTGGAAGAGGATTTACCATACCAAGCTTAAGAACGCTTGCTTCCGGAAATACTTCCATAACATACTGATATGGGATACCACTTGTTATGAAACCAACCTTAACAGCCTTTCCATCTATCTCTGTAGTTGAATCACTATATGTAACCTTATTAATATCAGCAAACTTCTCTGTAGCGCCGTCTGCAGCAAGCTTAGCATCACGCTGAATAACGAACTTATGGCGCTTCATAGCATTTGCAGGAACCATTACGTTCTTTGCAGGGTCTCTTACATATTCCTTGTCGCTAACCTCTGTTCTGTCTTCAAGATTTACAACACCCTGAGAATGTGCAATACGTGTAGTAGTTCTGATGATAACAGGAGTATCATACTCTTCTGAAATATCAAATGCTTTCTTTGTGAATACTCTGGCCTCCTCTGAATCAGATGGCTCCAGTACAGGAACATGTGAAGATATAGCGATTCTTCTTGTATCCTGCTCATTCTGTGAACTGTAAAGTCCAGGATCGTCTGCTACTAAGTAAACAAGACCTCCCTTTGCTCCAATATAAGATGCTGTATAGAGCGGATCTGAAGCAACATTGAGTCCGACACATTTCATAGCGCACATAGCTCTTACTCCTGCGATAGATGCGCCCATAGCAACCTCTGCTGCAACCTTTTCATTTGGTGCCCATTCAGCATATACCCCTTCATACTTAACCAGATTTTCACTCATCTCAGTACTTGGAGTACCAGGATAAGCGGATGAAACCTTAACTCCGGCTTCCCATGCACCACGAGCTATAGCTTCGTTTCCTAACAAGATCTTCTTTTCCAAAACATTTACTCCTTTTCACATTCATATGAAAATTTATGACTCTTACGTCATTTTATAGTCTTGTACTTCTCGAAACCAAGACGTACATGAACTAACTTACGATTCTCAAGATGACGGCCAATCCTATACATTATCTTCAGCTTATTTGACCAGTCCTTCTGAGGTCTTACATCCTCAAGAACAGAAGTAACCCTTATAACATTGAATGCAGGGTTCCATATCTCAACCTCTGTCTCAGGTTCATTCATATAAAATCTTCTCTTTCTGTACTCTGAATTATTCCTTCTGGAAAATCCATTAACATACATCATGTCCCACATGTTGGAAACATCAAAGATTATATTTGACCCACGAAATCTACTATACAACATTTTGACATACTCTGTAACCTCTTTTTTTGTCATATAAGAGAATACATTTCTGAATACAAACAGAAGTCCGTTGTCAGCTTCACATTCCAGATCTTCTACCCATGTCATATCCTCAACCGATCTGTCTATGATCTTCTCCCGATCGTTGCAGGTTGTATACATGGTTCTTACGGCCATTCGGCCCGGACTGTCGAGATTATACCATAAAACTCTTCCGTTATCTACTCTCTCAAACATGGTGTCCAGACTGCATCCCAGGTACACCACAGTACCATTCGGATACTCCATCAGGAAGCGTTTCACTTCCCGGTCAAAAGAACTCATAGTCGAGCAAGCCATCAGATTATACATATCACTCTGTTTCTTGTATTTCTGATAGGAGATCTTATGATTAACCACATATTTAAGTGCATGATCATCCTTAAATATCTCCGGGAACTTCTTGGACCACTGACTCCTCTGCTTAACCTCATACAGATACTGATTAAGTATAGCATCTCTGGAATCTGTCAGCACATCCTTCATGACTAGCCTCATATGAGCGGTACTTTCAAGCTTCTGATTCAGATAGAAGTTCCTCTTCATATCCTTATACTCGAAAAACTTAACCTGCTTTCCGGTATTAAATATCTTATTTACAAAATCACGGGCGGTGGTATTATATACGTCCTTCGTACCGGATACGACCAGCACTTCACTCTCTATATCTGTCAGATCAGCATATATAGGACTGGTGAATTCAGTCCTGCCTGCATAATTCTTAACCCAGTACTTATTTATAAATCCTTTGCTGGACACAAGATAATCCTGTATCTTCTTATTCTCCACATGGATCTGTCTCATGCGTTCTTCAATCTTCTCATCGAAAAACTCTGTATCCAGAACCGGCGAGAGAAGCACCAGCTTAGATGGACTGTATAATCCTTCCTTCCATATCTGAAGTGTAAGAGAAAGCGCCATAAGTGCACCTGCACCACTGCCAAACATGATCAACTGGTCCGACTTTATTCCCGACATATATTTAGAATACACCGGAAGCAGATAGTCAAATGTATCCTGGCAGTCCGCCTCTGGTGCCAGAGGATACATAGGAATATATACATCCGCCCGAACATCCCTGGCCACTTCACATATGAAGTTCCATTCTTCAGCCTTCATGTTGTAGCACAGTTCACTGTCATATAGATAGAATACTTTTCTGTCTGAGGTTCTGCCCGAAAGAGT
>CAMHCL010000082.1 GCA_946183625.1 uncultured Lachnospiraceae bacterium | reverse complement strand
CGTATGAAGGAGAGAAAGAAGTACGGTCTCAAGGGAGCACGTCGTGCACCACAGTTCTCAAAGAGATAGTTTATTCAAAAAGGTCGGTTTTACCGACCTTTTTTTGTTGCTTGCTCAAATCCATAATCCCCAGTCGAATTCTCCCCATACTTGCTGTATATATAGCAGTTACAACTGTAGCCGCATTAAGTTACAGAGGTAAGGTAACTTTGGCAGGCGAAAGCTTCAAGGGATATGGTCTTGCAGCATTTCCGTTTATAATTCTGATGGCATATATTGAGACTGGTCTTTCAGAAGAAATCTTATTCAGAGGTTTTCTTCTCAAAAGAATTCAGAACAAGTTCGGTTTCATTGCTGGAAATCTGACCCAGGCAATAGCTTTCGGATTAATTCATGGAGTTCCATTTGGACTTGTTACCAATAGCCTGCTTGTAGGTATTGTACTTACAATCTTTCCAGGTGCACTGGGATTCATTATAGGATGGGTTAATCAGAAGCGAATGGGCGGTTCTATCATACCAACCTGGCTGCTCCACAGCACCGTCAATCTGATTGCAGGAATTGTTGCCGTGCTTATGTAAGTTATGATAAAATGTACTAGTTATGATTAAATTGTCCTTTACTTTATCGTGATAAAGTAATTCAGGGCTTGATTTTTTTAAAAATAATACGACGTAAAATAAGTCAAAACTAGATACGTCATGGTAACAAAATGCCCCACGTAACTAATACAGAAAGAAGGAAACATCAATGGAAATGCAAATGGAATTCATCCGCAAATTGCCTTCTCCACAGGAAATCAAGGAGGAGTACCCTATTTCGGACGAGGTAAAGAAGATAAAGGAACAGCGCGATGTAGAGATTCAGAATATCTTTGCGGGAAAGAGCGACAAATTCCTCATGATCATCGGACCTTGCTCGGCTGATAACGAAGAGGCAGTTCTGGATTATATGCATAGACTTGCCGAAGTGCAGAAGAAAATCAAGGATAGGATATTTATCATTCCTAGAGTTTATACTAATAAGCCGCGTACAACAGGTACAGGCTATAAGGGAATGCTGCATCAGCCTGATCCTGAAGGACATGAGGATATGCTTGCCGGCATCATCGCAATTCGTAAAATGCACACCAGAGTCGTAGCAGAGACAGGCTTCACATGTGCAGAGGAAATGTTATATCCATCCAACCACAGATATCTGTCAGACCTGCTTTCATACGTAGCAGTCGGTGCCCGTTCAGTAGAGGACCAGGAACACAGAATCGTTGCATCAGGCGTTGGAATCCCAGTTGGTATGAAGAACCCACCAAGTGGTGATCTTTCAGTTATGATGAATGCCATCACAGCAGCGCAGTCCAAGCAGGACTTCGTATACAGAGGATGGGAAGTAAGAACAAAGGGAAATCCATTTGCACATTCAATCATGCGTGGATATATAGATAACCTCGGTCACAGCAAGCCAAACTATCATTACGAGGATCTTCGTGCCGTTTACGAAGAGTATCAGAAGAGAGACCTGGTTCATCCGGCAGTGATCGTAGATACGAACCATGCAAACTCCAATAAGCAGTATCTGGAGCAGATCCGTATTGCCAGCGACGTTCTTCACAGCAGAAGATCATCCGGCGACATCCGCGGACTTGTAAAGGGGCTTATGGTTGAGAGTTACATAGAAGACGGCGCCCAGAAGATTGGCGAAGGCATCTATGGAAAGTCCATTACAGACCCATGTCTTGGATGGGCAAAAACAGAGGAGTTGCTTCTTGGAATAGCAGAGCAGCTGTGATATAATTGCATATATTTAAAAGTAAAAAGCAGGTATAGTTCAGTGGTAGAACACCAGCTTCCCAAGCTGGATATGCGGGTCCGATTCCCGTTACCTGCTTTTTGTGCGTAAATCGAGCCAAAGTCATATACGCGAAGCGTATACATACGAAAATACATACGCATGCACATTTATGTGCAATTGCGTTATATATTTTCGTATGTATATCTGCCTAAGGCAGATATGACTTTGGCGAGATCGCATCATCGAGTAGGTGCAACCTACTCGATGTAATTGCGTTATGTGTTTTTTATGGGGGGAAATATGCCAAACAAAGAAGTAAAATTAAAGCGCAATTACGTAGTCGTATCTCCTGAAGGCCAGGCCGATTCCTTCGGTGGAAACCAGGGCTGGTTTGACGACGGAGCAAGAAAAGCATATGCAATTAAAAATTCAGGTTGCGGACTCATAGGTGCATCGGATATAATAATGTATTTAGAGAGTTCCCTCTCAGATAAAAAAGTGTTAAATGTGGACGACTACAAGACCAGAGTTCGCGAGCTTGAGAAGAGCATGTTTCACGTGCTGCCGAAACTGGGAATTGGTGGTCCTTTGCTTGCGCTTTACATGACGATATATTTCAGCAGGCACAAGGAAGAACTGGGGCTTACAGATCACAAGCTCCGTGCCAGATGGTTTGTAATGCCAGGCAAACTGCTCAGGAAGATCAAGGAAATGTTGGAGAATGATATTCCTGTAATCCTCGCAGTCGGACCGGGGTACTTCCACAAGGACAAGGTCAATCTCTATAGAAGGGATGTCGCCGCAGACGGCACAGCGACCTACACCAGAGTGAACGGTGCCAAGGACCATTACATAACTGTGACAGGCATCCTTCAGGAGCCGGAGGGGATCTACCTCGAGGTTTCATCTTGGGGCAAGAAATATTACATGAGCTGGACAGAGTACAAGGCTTATGTTAAAAAATGTGATAATTATTATTTCAGCAATATAGTATATATAAAAAAGAAATAATTAGTCTTCCACTATGGGAAGGTGACGGATGAGGTTAACCGTGGATAGCGTAATACTTGGAAAAACTTCATACAATTGGGAAAGCTTCAGCGACAGATATTTTGGTGCTTTAGGAATGGGACTCAGCTTCAGCAACGGAAACGTTAGACGCGAACTGGCAGCAGAAGAGCAGTGCCTGTCAAATGTGCCGATTATGGAGGACATTTCAGGATTAAACATGCTGGACTGTGACACCAGATATCCGCTTCTCCTGGTACATGGAATATTCTTCCGCGATTACGAGCATAGAAACTATTGGGGAAGAATCCCTGAAGTGCTTGAGAAGCTCGGTGCAAAGGTTTATTACGGCTGCCATCAGAGTGCAAGCTCAGTAGAGGACAGCGCAAGAGAACTGGCAGACAGAATAAGAACCATAGTAGAAGAGACAGGCTGTGAGAAGCTTAACATAGTAGCACATTCAAAAGGCGGACTGGATGCAAAGTATGCAGTCGCTATGGAAGGAATCGAGGATATGGTTGCCTCTGTTACAACCATCAGTACACCTCATGAAGGCTGCGAATATGCAGACTACCTTATCAGTCAGGCTCCAGAGAGACTGAGCCGCAAGCTGAATCATCTCTACTATGCAGTATTCAAGATGCTTGGAGATGACAACCCTGACTTCGTAGCAGGAGTTTCATCCATAACAGTAGAAAACTGTAAGATCATAAATGAGAAGATATGCGACTTCGATTTCCAGGAACACGGAATCTACACACAGAGCGTAGGCTCCCAGATGAAAACCCCGAAGAGCAGCGTATTCATTCCATTAAATGCAAGCTACAAGATAGTAAGAGATTTCGATGGTCCGAACGATGGCCTTGTAGGAACCGAGTCCTTCAGCTGGGGCGATAGATATATCTTCGTCGAGAACAGCAATAACATCGGTATCACACATGGCGACATGATCGACCTGACAAGACAGAATATAGATGGATTTGATGTAAGGCAATTCTACGTTAATCTAGTAAACGATATGAAGAACAGGGGGATGTAGTCCTCCTGTTTTTTGTTGTATGCTGGCGCCTGATTTTCAACACGGGCATGGAGAAAGCGTATTCCCCTCGCTCTCAACCGATGTTCGCTCGGGAAACAGCTTCCGCCTCCCGCGGGAACATTATTTATACGGACGATGCGTTGGACAAAAAAAAGGAGGGTTACATCCTGAAGACGAAAAACAGGAGGGGTATATCCTGGGAGAACACAGGAGGGTACATCCTGAGGAAATAGAAGAGGATAGATATATGGTGATAAGAAGACATTATCTCATCTCTGGCGATGTCCAGGGAGTGGGATTCAGATACAGAGCAAAGTATGCGGCATCAAGCTTAGGCATAACAGGATATGTAATGAATAGATATGATGGAAGGGTGGAAATGGAACTCCAGGGCGACAGGGATTCCATATCCAGAATGCTGGCCCAGATCGATGCCGGTACATTTATCCATATGGATGACATAGAAGTGAAGGATATGCCGGTGGATGAGAACGAGAGGGCGTTCGTAGTTCGCCACCAGTGAGAACCGGGGACGGTTCCCAGCTTGATTGTCACGAAAACAGCATATATTGTGTGACAAAGTGGTTTACCATAATACATCTTGTGTTATTTCTTTTATTCAATTTATTCAAATAATTCACAATTTGAACACATTTTCTTTGTACAGGTTGCACAACCGAGTTGTGAAAATCGCCGAAATTATCCTGAAATCAGTATTTAACCTTGAATAATGTTAATTTAAATGGTAGATTTTTGTTAATAATGTACCATTAGGGCAAACTACGCCCTTTTGTACGAATAAAACACTATCTTAAAAACTGGAAACAGTTAGGGAAATGTTTCTTGGAAGGGAGAAAATCTTATGAAAAAAGGCTTAAAGAGAGCTCTATCCATAGTTCTTGCGGCAGCGATGACAATCGGTGTCGTCACGACTGGTGGCATGAGCAAGGGACCTAAGAGTGTTAGTGCGGCTGAGATGCTGGATTATGATTCAACATCATCAGTTAACTACAACACGATATTAGGTCGTGCTACAGATTATGGTATTCTGGCCGGTGAAAAGCTGATCAGAGCAGACCATATGGAAACCACATTTGCCACAAAGGTATTTGATGGTTCTATTAATAATTCTACTGATGTCGATTTGGCTGGTAGTGAACCAGTACATTTTCTGATCGGAAGTGCGGTAGGCGGTAAGGTGAGATTTGGCCGTACGTATGCAGATCAGGAAACTGGTGAATTCTGTCATATGACATATAACATCGAAACAACAAACGATGTTAAGCAGAATTGGATTGAAATTGATGCGATTGCACAGCCTTATATTGATGCGCAATATAAGATCAATGATCAGGGCGCAATTAATTCAAACATTGATTCGATGGTATCACATATAAAGGACGAATCAAAAGCACTTGCACAGAAGGAATCCTCAGTTGATGTAAGTCAAGTATTTGATCCTAATGCAGGGAATGGAACTCTTGATCTTTCTGATGCTAAGTATAAGAATTGTGTTATCTATATTAATGTTGAGGATAATCCAGGACTAGCTAAGAATTTTAAGAGCCAGATGGAAAGCAGGCATTTCCTGATAAAGAAAGATGTTAGCACAACAGTTGTATTTAATATTCCTTTTGCTGATGCTTATGTAGGTCAGTATTACGTTAATAATGGTACAGAGGAACAACCATCTACCACAGATTGTGTTGGTGATGATTCTCCAGAAAATAGATTTAACGATAAAAATATGGCGCAGGGCGTTATTTTTAACATGCCTAATGCAACTACTGTTGTGTTAAATAATTCCACAGGTACATATCTTATACCAAGATCAGATTCAGAAACTGATATTACAGGTTCAACAGCAGGCTGGCTTGCATCTGCAGGAACAGTATCTAACCATGCAGAGTGGCATTATATATATCATGGTAGACCTGAACATATAAATACAGATGAAGAAGGTACTATCCATTTCGCAGCTCGTAAGACATTTACAGACTCATTCCTTGGTAAGAATCTTGAAGAGAACAAGAGAATACTTACAGACACAGGTGCGTTTTCATTTGATTTTGCTGAAGCAGATGAACAGTTTAAGCCTAAGTCTGGAGCAGCTTCTACATTTGAAGGAAACAGTCCTGTAAATGTATCTACAGATAAGAATAATAAGATTACATTCCCTACCCTTAGGTATACAACTCCTGGCGATTACTATTATGTAATCAAGGAGACATCTCAGAAAATCGTTGGAGACAACGTAACAATTCAGCCATCTGATGGTGAGATTGATATTAAAGTTACAGTTACAAAAGAAGCAGATAATACACTTAGATATGAAGTATCATCATGGAAGTATCTTTCAGCGCAGGATAAAGCGGCTGGCAAAGTATACAGACATAATGATGAAATTATCATGTCTGGTATTGAGTTCTCACTTGGACCTATATTCAACTCAATTACTGAATCAACAGGTATTAAGGTAAAGAAGGTTGATGGTCAGGATGCTTATGTACCAGATGCAGAATTCGAAGTTTCTTCTAATGGAGAGATAGTTGATAAGTGGACAACTGCTAATGAAGATCATGTAGTTAAGTTCTATAGCGAGGGTACATATACTATTCATGAGACAAAGGCACCAGAAGGATATAAGCTTGCTGATGATGTTGTGATTACTGTTGAGAAGAAGACAGTAACGAAGGATGATCAGACAAGAGAAATCCTCGTTGCTAAGGATAAAGATGGAAGAGTACTTACAGAAGGTGAGACTCTGACTGATGATAGTATTGTGACTATTATAGACGAAAAAACAGATTTTTCAGGACTTGTTATAAATAAAGTTCTTGAAGGACTTGCGCCGGAAGATGAAGAAGCACTTGCAACTGACGCAGATAATATCAAGTTTACTGTAACATATGATTTTACATTCCCAGGAGGATCCTGGAAGTATTATATGAACGAAAATGGTGAATTCACCACGAATAATACTTCCATCCCACTTAGTAAATTTACTAAGACTGCTGGTAAATATACTTTGAATGTAAAAGAACTTTACAACAATTGGGGGGTCAAATCGCCTATAAATCAGTATGGTGATGTTACCCTTAATATTCAGGAAACAGGCGGAGCAGTTGATCATTATGAGAATCCGGTTGTTTCATACGACGAACAGAATATTACAGTTGGTCGAGGTAAGAA
>CAMHCL010000081.1 GCA_946183625.1 uncultured Lachnospiraceae bacterium | reverse complement strand
TTATGGTGAGTACTATAGAAATCTTCCATATATTGCGGAATATGATGAAAATCTATTAGGTTAGATTCATTTAAAACAATTAATTTTAAGGAGTCTTTTGTTATGGAAAAAATGTTTAAACTCAAAGAACATGGAACAACCGTCAAAAAGGAAATCGTTGCAGGTATAACGACCTTTGTTACTATGGCGTATATCCTTGCGGTTAATCCTAGCATCC
The DNA here is from genome assembly GCA_946183625.1 of uncultured Lachnospiraceae bacterium. Classification (GTDB taxonomy): domain Bacteria; phylum Bacillota; class Clostridia; order Lachnospirales; family Lachnospiraceae; genus Eubacterium_Q. The sequence continues at coordinate 6,873 of CAMHCL010000081.1, read as the reverse complement.
TGGCGGAAACAGGCATGGATCCAACAGCTGTATTACTTGCAACATGTATTGCTTCTTTTATAGGAACGGCACTTATGGCGCTTCTTGCAAATATGCCATTTGCACTTTCAGCTGGAATGGGATTAAATGCTTATTTTTCTTACACAGTTGTGCTTGGAATGGGTTACTCCTGGCAGGTTGCGCTCCTCGCAGTATTTATAGAAGGTGTTATCTTCATTTTACTTTCTGTAACGCCAGTCAGAGAAGCGATGTTTAACGCTATTCCGCTTGAATTAAAGAAAGCGGTATCGGTTGGTATCGGTCTTTTCATCTGCTTCATTGGTCTTCAGAATGCTCACCTTGTTGTAGGTGGAGCTACACTCGTTGAAATGGTAGACTTCAAGAAGGACTTCTCTACAGTAGGTATTACAGCATTACTTGCTGCAGTTGGTGTAGCAATAATGGCTATACTTTATATCAGGAAAATTCCGGGTTCTATCCTTATTGGTATTCTCATTACCTGGATACTTGGTATGGATATGCAGTTCTTTGGAATCTATGTTCCTAATCCAGAAGCTGGATATTACACCTTATTCCCAACCTTCCATATGACAGATTTTTCTGCTTTGGGAGAAACCTTTGGACAGTGTTTTAATGTAGATCTTCATAACGTAGGTATACTTAATTTTGTAGTAGTAATCTTTGCATTCTTATTTGTTGATTTCTTTGATACACTTGGAACTCTTATTGGTGTTGCTTCTAAGGCAGATATGCTTGATGAGGATGGTAAGCTTCCGGGTGTTAAACCGGCACTTCTTGCTGATGCTATTGCAACATCTGCAGGTGCTGTACTTGGTACATCTACAACAACTACATTTGTTGAGTCTGCATCAGGTGTTGGTGTTGGAGGTAGAACAGGACTGACAGCTCTTACAACAGCAGTTCTTTTCATCCTTTCAACCTTTCTTGCACCAGTATTTACATCCATTCCTTCTTTTGCAACAGCGCCCGCGCTGATAATGGTAGGATTCCTGATGTTCACTGGTATTTCAGATCTGAAGATGGATGAAGAACATCTTACATCAGCTATACCGGCTTATATAACAATCTTTTCGATGCCTCTTTTCTACAGTATTTCAGAAGGTATATCACTGGGATGTATATCATACGTTCTTATCAACCTTCGTTGTGGAAACGCAAAGAAGATTAATCCTGTTATGTATATACTAGCGGTGCTATTTATACTCAAATATATATTTATATGATGACATTCTGAGGAGAGAAGATCCGAAGAATCTTACACAAGAAAGGAAAAGGTATGATAGGCATAATCGGAGCAATGGATAAAGAGGTAAATGACCTCAAGTCAATTATGGGTGGACCTGGAGATTCACTTACTCCAACAATCAAGAAACATGCAGGAATGGATTTCTGCGAAGGAACTTTAGGGGGGCAGGATGTTGTTCTTGTTAGAAGCGGCATAGGCAAGGTAAATGCTGCTGTAGCTGCAGAAGTACTTGTGGCTGTTTATAATGTTAAAGCTATTATCAATACAGGTATTGCTGGAAGTCTTGACGCCGATATAGATATCGGAGATATAGTTCTATCTACCGATTCCCTGGAACATGATATGAATGTTAAAGGTCTTGGATATGAGAGAGGAATTGTTCCTGATCAGGAGTCAAGTATATATCCTGCAGACGCGGAGCTACGTGCGGTAGCTAAGGAAGCCTGCGAAAAGGTTTGCCCTGATATAAATGTATTCGAGGGAAGAGTCGTTTCTGGAGATATCTTTGTTTCTGAAAAAGCAATGAAGGATAAGATGGTTAAAGATTTTGGTGGTATGTGCACCGAAATGGAGGGTGCTTCAATTGCTCATGTTGCATGGCTGAACGAAGTTCCTTATCTTATTATAAGATCTATATCAGACAAAGCTGACGACAGTGCCGAGATGGACTATCCAAGCTTCCAGAAGATGGCCATAGAGAATTCTGTTAAGCTGGTTACAGCTATGATGAATTCCATGAAGAAGCTTTAATTATATAAGGAAATTATGTTATAAAGAGTTACAAAAGGAGATACAAAAATGGACTTAATTCCAAGTTTTTCAGTTGACCACACTAAAATTGTTCCGGGAATCTTTACTAGCAGAGTGGATGTTCTGGGGGATCAGAAGGTGACTACCTATGATGTAAGAGTTACAAAACCAAATGTAGAACCTGCTATAGATGTTGCAGCTATGCATTCGCTGGAACATATCATTGCTACATTTCTTAGAAATGATGAGCAATGGAAGGATGAGATAGTTTACTGGGGTCCTATGGGATGTCTTACAGGTTTCTATCTTATAATGAAGGGAAATCGTCAGCCAAGCGAAATATATGATCTGCTTCTGGCTGCATTTAAATCTGTTGAGGATAATGATATTGTTCCGGGCGCAGAGGCAGTTAACTGCGGTAATTATCTGATGCATAACCTAGGTATGGCTAAGTGGTATGCTCGTAAGTTTGCAGATTACCTAAGTGAAAATGCCGGCAACCCCGATATATTCAATTATCCAAAATCAGATAGACTTGTTACAGATGATGGTCGTCAGTTCTTCGATTCGTAAATCAAAGAATTTGATATCTATATCTGAAAAAATATTCTAGACTAAAAACATTAGCTATGATATAATTTCACGGTTAGCGCCCATATGAGACGCTGACCGTGTTTTATTCTATATTTAGATTATCAGACCGATAGGTCATAAGGAGGAAAATAAAGATGAGTTTAACTTACGAAAAACTTGAAGGAAACATGGCAGAGCTTACTATTACAGTTCCTGCTGAGGATTTCAAGAAGGCATGTGTTGAAGCCTACAACAAATCAAAGAATAAGTTCCAGTTTGACGGATTCCGTAAGGGTCACGTTCCAATGGCATTTATTGAGAAGACATATGGCTACGCTGTATTCTATGAAGATGCTGCAAATGACCTTATTAACAAGACTTATTTCGAAGAAATCAAGGATTGTGATCTTGATATAGTTTCAAATCCTGATATCTCTGTAAGTCAGATTGAGAAGGGTAAGGATTTCATCTACAAGGCAAAGGTTGCTACAAAGCCTCCAGTAGAGCTTGGAGATCTTGATAAGATCGAGATTGAGAAGATTGATACAACAGTAACAGATGAGGATGTTGAGAAGGAAATCGAGAACAAGCTTAAGGCTAACTCAACTAAGCAGGAAGTTACAGATAGAGCAGCTCAGGATGGTGATGAGGCTACTATCAACTTCGAAGGTTTCGTTGATGAAGTTGCTTTCGAAGGAGGAAAGGGCGAGAGCTATCCATTAGTTCTTGGTTCAGGTTCATTTATTCCTGGATTCGAAGATCAGATCGTTGGTCACAACGTTGGTGACAGTTTCGATGTAAATGTAACATTCCCAGAGAACTATCAGGCAGAGGACCTTGCTGGTAAGGCTGCAGTATTCAAGTGTGACCTTCTTGGACTTAAGGAAACAGTAGTTCCAGAGCTTGATGATGAATATGTATCAGATACATCTGATTTTGAGACAGTTGATGAGTTTAAGGCTGATGTACGTAAGCAGGTTGAAGAGCGTAAGGCTGAGAGTGCTAAACGTGAGAAGGAAGAGAAGGCTATTGATAAGCTTGTTGAGATGTCAACAGTAGAGCTTCCTGAGCCAATGATCGCTTATCAGCAGGATAAGATGGTTGATAACTTCGGTCAGCAGCTTATGTATCAGGGTATGAACCTTGAACAGTACCTTAATATGACAGGTCAGACAAGAGATGATATGAAGGACCAGGTTCGTCCAGAGGCTGAGAAGCAGATCAAGAGAAGTCTTATCATTGAAGCTGTTGCAGATGCTCAGGGCTTTGAAGTAACTGATGAGGATGTAAATGCTGAGATGGAGAAGATGGCTAAGCAGTATCAGATGGAACTTGATAAGATCAAGGAAATAATGGGCGAAGAGCAGATCGATGGACTTAAGGCTGATATAAGAATGCAGAAGGCTGTTCAGTTCATCGCTGAGAAGGCAGTAGAGAAATAAATAACTATTAATGTAAACTATCAAGTATAGGAGGTTATATTATGGCATTAGTACCTACAGTCATTGAGACTACTAATAGAGGCGAAAGAGCATATGATATATACTCAAGACTGCTTAAGGAAAGAATCATTTTTCTTGGAGATGAGGTAAATGATGTTACAGCAAGTCTTGTTGTAGCACAGCTTCTTTTCCTTGAGTCAGAAGACTCAAATAAGGATATTAATCTATATATAAATAGCCCGGGCGGATCAGTTACAGCTGGAATGGCTATATATGATACTATGCAGTATATAAAATGTGATGTATCGACTATCTGTGTTGGTATGGCAGCTTCTATGGGAGCATTTCTTCTCTCAGGTGGTGCTAAGGGTAAGAGATTTGCTCTTCCTAATGCAGAAATAATGATTCATCAGCCACTTGGCGGAACTCAGGGTCAGGCCACAGATATGGAAATCGAGGTTGAGCATATGCTTCGTATCAAGAAGAATCTGATATCCATTATGGCTGAAAACGCTGGAAAGGACTATGAGACAGTTCTTGCAGATTGCGAGCGTAATAACTGGATGACAGCTAAGGAAGCTATGGAATATGGCCTTATAGACAGCGTTGTTGAGAATCGTAATTAATCGGGAGTGAACTATGGCTAGTCGTAACGACGATAATAAGATACTTAGATGTTCATTTTGTAATAAGACTCAGGATCAGGTAAGAAAGCTTATCGCTGGTCCCGGTGCTTATATATGCGATGAATGTGTTGGTATCTGTTCTGACATAATTGAAGATGAACTAAAGAATATGCAGGAAGCAGGTGGAGAACTGAATCTTCCTAAACCTAAAGATATCAAGGCATTTCTTGATGAGTACGTGATAGGTCAGGAAGATGCTAAGAAGGCACTTGCTGTTGCTGTATATAATCATTACAAGAGAGTTCTTGCCGGCAAGAACTTCGATGTAGAATTACAAAAGAGTAATATCCTCATGATAGGACCTACTGGTTCTGGTAAGACTTACATGGCTCAGACACTTGCCAAGATGTTAAATGTACCATTTGCCATTGCAGATGCCACAACTCTTACTGAGGCTGGTTATGTAGGTGAGGATGTTGAGAATATTCTTCTCAAGCTTATTCAGGCAGCTGACTATGATGTAGATAGAGCTGAGAGAGGTATCATATATATCGATGAGATCGATAAGATATCTAAGAAGTCTGAAAATGTATCTATCACCAGAGATGTATCTGGCGAGGGTGTTCAGCAGGCTCTTCTTAAGATAGTTGAAGGAACTATTGCATCTGTTCCGCCTCAGGGCGGACGTAAGCATCCACAGCAGGAGTTTATAGAGATAGATACCTCTAATATTCTCTTTATATGCGGTGGTGCTTTTGATGGTCTGGATAAGGTTATCGAGAATAGAGTTGGTAAGAAGTCTATAGGCTTTAATGCTGATATACAGCTGGATAAGACTATAGTTGATACAGAACTCCTGGGTAAGGTTCAGCCTCAGGATCTTGTTAAGTTTGGTATCATACCTGAGTTTGTTGGACGTGTTCCTGTTGTTGTAACACTTGATCAGCTCGATGAACAGGCACTTATCAGTATACTTACTGAACCTAAGTCATCTATAGTAAAACAGTATCAGAAGCTCTTTGAGTTTGATGGTGTTGAGCTTGAGTTTGAAGAGGATGCGCTTAAGGAAGTGGCTAAGGAAGCTATGGAAAGAGCTACTGGTGCCAGAGGTCTGAGAGCTATTCTTGAACATTCAATGACTGATGTAATGTATGAGATACCTTCAAATGATGATATTAAGAAGGTTGTAATTACTAAAGAAACTATTTCAGAGGGGAAAGACCCGAAAGTAGAGTAGTATGAAGATAAAATCATCTGAGCTTAAGGTTGTCTGTGGACCAACTTCTAAGCTTCCTATAGAAGATATACCGGAGATAGCATTTGCCGGAAGGTCGAATGTTGGTAAGTCTTCTCTGATCAATTCATTACTTAATCGTAAAAATCTTGCCAGGACATCATCTAGTCCCGGCAAGACTGTAACGATTAATTTCTATGCTGTAAATGAGGTGTTCTATCTCGTTGATTTACCAGGATATGGATATGCAAAGGCTTCGCTTGAGTCTAGAGCTAAGTGGGGCAAAATGATAGAGAAATACCTGAGTACCAGAGAGGTTCTCAGAGCTGTTGTGTTGCTAGTTGATATAAGACACGCACCTACTAAGGATGATGTTATGATGTATGACTGGATAGTAAGAAGCGGTCTTAGTCCTATAATAGTTGCAACCAAGCTGGATAAGATAAAGCGTAGCCAGAAAGATAAATGCATAAAGCTTATAAGAGAAACTCTTAAGGCAGAGAAGGACATAAAAATAGTCCCTTACTCCAGTACATCGAAGCAGGGACGTGATGAACTTCTTATGATACTTGATGAATATCTTGCTTAAAAGGATTTTAAGTCCATAGCTCGTTTACAAGGTATTGATAAATGTCGGTACTGTTTGTTCTCCAGTTATCACATATTGAACGAGCAATACTTTCTGTAGGTACAGTGATGGAGATATCCAAAAGAGTTTCGCGGCGCTCGCGAATAGCGCATTTTACAACATATTCGTTATTTTTAGATGTATAATCGGCGAATATTTCAGATTCATTTTTGAGATTTATTTTTTCTTTCTTGAAATAATCCCTAATTTCTTGTTTAATGTTATTAGATATTCTGTTTTCGAAATAGAGTAGAGCTTCCTCGCCAAGATTCGTTATTTTATAATGCTGAGTCTTGCGGATGGTAGTTACAGATATGAAGTTTTTGTCTATGAGCTCGCTCAGCGATTCGTGT
>CAMHCL010000080.1 GCA_946183625.1 uncultured Lachnospiraceae bacterium | reverse complement strand
GTTGTATCTGCGCTTTTTAAACCAGAGAAGAAAGATTATACATTTGATGAGGTTGTGGAGATAACTAAGGAAAGTCTGCAGAAGCAGATCAATAAGGAGAATCTTGAGAAACTCTTTTCTTATAATGTATCAAACCAGCAGAATTTACTTCTGAGATCCATACCTCTGTCTATTAAGAAAATAGCTATAAATCAAGTATATCTGGCATCTGCAAAAGCCAGCACAACAACGGTTACAAATCTTGGCTCTATAAGCGTGTCTGAAACCTACCGTGACTATATAGATAGATTTCAGGCTATTCTTTCCATGTCATACAAGCAGAATATAAAGATTACTGTGCTGTCTTACATGAATAAAATGGCCATTACATTTAGCTCAAATATTATTGATACAGATATTCAGAAGACCTTCTTCAGGAAACTGGCTGAGGATGGTATAGAGGTTACTATAGATACAAACGGAGTTTACTATGAGTAAGCAGATAGAAGTAAGTGGCGTGAGAACGTGTGCGCGCTGCCATGTTAATATCGTTGACGAATCCATAGAGTGTCCTCTCTGCCGAGGGGTTCTTGATCTGCCTGAAGGTGCTGATGCTGAAATGACAAGATCGGTGACTTATCCGGCGGTATCTGAGAAGTTCAAGGTGATGCACTTTGTTATAAGACTTGTATTCTTTGTCTCAGTAGTGGCATCTGTAGTAATGGCGTTGATCAACTACCTCACATTTGACAAGGTTCCTAAATATTGGTCTCTCATTGCTATATCGGCATTGGCATTTGGATATGTGACAATGGTGCTGCTCTTCAAGAAGAAGAGGAGCTTGCAGAGGACCCTTATACTTCAGGCAATCCTGTGCATTATATTCATTTGTGGATTGGATGCAATCCTGGGATGGTCTGAATGGTCAGTGAGATATGCCATTCCGATCATGTTCATGGCTATGGATGGTTCGGCAGTTGTTCTTATGATCGTTATCATCAATGGATGGCAGAATTATATAATTACGGAAATAATAGTTTTTGTTGGAAGTGTGGCGCTTTTGATCCTTGGGCTGACACATGTGCTTCCGATGTCAGTGCTTACCTGCGTTGCTGCAGGTGTTTCAGCACTTATACTTTTTGGAACGATCGTTTTCGGCGAGAAGATGATATCTAACGAGATTATGAGGAGATTCAGGATCTAGACTATGTATACTGAAGATGAATTAAGCAAAAAGGCGAAAATAGTCAGCAGACTGGTTGCAGAATTTAATAATAATGATAAACTGGTATCCTTGTTTGCAACTCCGAACAATGTGAGTGAGATTGAGACTGCATTTGAATATCCACCACATCTTAGTTCCGAGATCATAGATATGAAGGAATTCAAGATGGAGAAGCTGGTATGGAAGGATTCCACCAGTTCATGGGTTATTCTCCAGCTTCATGGAGGCGGATATCTGGGAGCCTTTAAAAGGATATACAAGAGAATGGCTGGACTATACTCCGAGGTGAGTGGTGGAGGAACTGTGTTCTCAGTGGACTATCGAGTTGCACCTGAGTATCCATTCCCGGCTGCGCTTGATGATGCTCTTAAGGCATATGAGTGGATCCTGGAACAGGGCTACAGTCCGGAAAACATAGTTATTGCAGGTGATTCTGCAGGTGGTGGACTGGCATTAGCACTATGCCATGTACTTAAGTCCAGATGGCAGAAGATGCCGGCGGGACTTGTGCTTATGTCTCCATGGACTGATCTGGCTACCACTGGTCCATCCTATGAAGAGAATTATGAGGTGGATCCTGTATTCGGTAATTCCAGAGCAGGCCTCATATTTGACAATCCTTATATAGGTGATGCGGATCCGAAGGACCCTAGAATATCACCCCAGTATGGCGACTTCACAGGTTTTCCGTGCATGCTGATCCAGGCAGGTTCAAATGAAATGTTGCTCAGCGATTCAGAGTATACAGCTGCGAAGGCAAAAGCGGCGGGAGTTAAGGTAAGACTTTCAGTATATCCGGGAATGTTCCATGTGTTCCAGACAGCCGGAACTATATTTGAGGAATCCAAGATGGCATGGGCTGAGGTCAAGCGATTCTTCCAGGAGATATATTGATATAACATTTAAAATAGAAATGGAGCGTAATTATGGAAAAATTCTATCTTGAAAATAGCACACTTAGAATAACTATAAATCAGAGAGGCGCTGAAGTATCACGTATTCTCAGCAAGGAAAACGGACATGAATATCTCTGGAATGCTGATGAGAAATACTGGAAGCGCAGTTCGCCGGTGCTTTTCCCTATTGTAGGCAGCCTGAAGGATCAGAAGCTGGTTATAGATGGCAAGGATTACCCTATGTCACAGCACGGTTTTGCCAGAGATATGGATTTTAAGATGGCAAAGCAGTCTGATGGAAAGAGCATCAAGTTCGTACTGGAATCAAACGAAGATACATTTAAGCTGTACCCTTACAGTTTTGAGCTGGAGATAGAGTATCACCTGGAGGGCAAGAAGCTGGAGGTATTGTGGAGAGTAAAGAATACAGATTTCAAGGAGATACATTTCCAGATAGGTGGCCACCCTGCTTTCATGTGTCCGCTCAATAAGAAGGAGAAGCAGTCTGACTGCTACCTGGTTTTTGATACAGATAAGGATCTGGAATATTCACTTCTCAGCAGCAACGGCCTGGTTGAGAAGGAGGGAAATGTACTGAAAACTGACGCAGGACTTGTGGCTATCGACGAGCATATGTTTGATAATGATGCCCTGATCTTCGAGGGAGGACAGGCAACTAAGGTCAGCCTCTGTGGTTCTGACAAGATGGCTTATATTTCCGTAGGTTTCGAGTCACCACTTTTTGGTATATGGTCACCGGCAGGTAAGGGCGCACCATTTGTATGTATAGAGCCTTGGTACGGAAGAGCTGACAAGGAGAGCTTCAGCGGAGATATAGCTGACAGAGAATATGATAACAAGCTGGCTCCGGGAGAAGTGTTCGAAGCAAGCTATTATATAGAGATAGGTGATTAATATGAGACTTGATAAATACCTTAAGGTTTCCCGCCTGATCAAGAGAAGGACCGTTGCAAATGAAGCCTGTGATGCTGGGAGAGTTAGTGTAAATGGAAAGACTGCCAGAGCGTCCTACGACGTAAAGGTGGGAGATGAAATCGAAATCGCATTCGGTAACAAGACTGTAAAGGTCAGGGTTACCAAGGTGGCTGAAACTGTAAAAAAGGATGAAGCCGGCGATATGTATGAGATGATTTAGCCTGAATTTAGTGAAAATGCTTATTTTTTAAGGGCTTTCTGTCATTATTTTCCAAATAGCTCTTGATTATTATGTTAACATAACGTATACTTAAGGAGTGCCTTTGCACAATTTTTCGTGTTTAACAGGGGAAATCTAATGAGCAGGACTAGAGTTAGAAAAGTGAATAGACAGTCACCTGTACTTCTATTTCTGATTGTTGTGGTGGCTCTTGTGGTTATCATAGCCTGTTCGGTCAGAACTATGTCACTCAGTGAACAGAGTAAGCAGTTATCCATAACAGAGACTTCTCTGGAGAATCAGTTAAATGAGGCACAGGCCAAGACAGAAGAGCTTGAAGAGCGCGAGAAGTACATGCAGACCAAGAAGTATATCGAGGACGAGGCTAAGAATAAGCTGGGACTTGTTAATAAAGATGAGATCGTAATCAAACCTAAAGAAGATGACGAATAAAAATCGGGTGGCTAAGCTGCTCGATTTTTAAATTGCAGAGATGCTTCGGGCTATATGTTGATAATTAGTTTATTCGCGTAAGAGTCGGGGAGATGAAATGGAATTTCTGGAAAATGTACAGAATTACATAGACAGATATCACATGCTGGAGATAAAAGATTCAGTCGTGGTTGGTGTATCGGGTGGAGCTGACTCGGTATGTCTTCTTACTGTGCTCTGCGAACTTAAGGCAAAGTACGAACTGACAGTAAAGGCTGTTCATGTGAATCATATGATAAGAGGTGAGGAAGCTGACAGGGATGAGAATTCTGTAAGAAACCTTTGCCAGAAATACGATGTGCCACTGACTGTTATAAAGAAAGATGTACCTGCTTACGCCCACGAAACTGGAATGAGCGAAGAGGAAGCAGGCCGTGATATCAGATATAAGGCCTTTGCAGAGGAGGCAGAGAAGCTTGGTGAAACAGTCAAGATCGCTGTTGCGCATAATAGAGATGATCTCGCTGAAACGGTTCTCTTCAACATGGTAAGAGGCAGCTCTGTTGCCGGCCTTGCAGGAATAAAACCTGTAAGAGATAACATCATAAGACCTTTGCTTGGAACTAGCCGTAGTGATATTGAAAGCTTCCTGGAAGAACGGAATATAGAATATGTAACAGATTCAACTAATCTGGAAACTGATTATGCCAGAAACAAGATAAGACAGATAATACTTCCTGAGCTAAAGAATATAAATAGTGAAGCTGTAGAACATATAGCAAAGGTGGCCGAGGATGCGGCAGCAATGTCAGCTGATACAGTAGATAAGATTAGCGGTATCGTGGATTATTCAGCAGATGAGAACAAGGCTGTAATTAGTGTTGAGACATTGAGTGCACTGGATCATATTACAGCAGGAGAGGCTGTGCTTACGGCTGTTCACGCAGTGTGTGGCAGAAGAAAGGATATAACCAGGCGCCATGTGGAATCGGTACTTAGTCTGACAGGGCTTAAATCCGGAGCAGGTGTCGATCTGCCATATGGAATCAGGGTAAGAAGAAGCTACGGTGATGTAATATTTGAGATTCCGGTAAAATGTACTGGTTCAGGGGATAAAGAATCGGATGAAGTACATTTGACAGGAAGAATTGAAACTAAGGTTTATGATTATGAACCGGGGATGGAGATATCTAAAAAAACATATACTAAAATGTTCGATTATGATAAAATAAAAGGCGTTTTGGGGCTGAGAATACCAAGGCCGGATGACACTCTGGTGGTAAATGCTGACGGCGGCAGGAAGAAGCTGTCGAAGCTGTTTACGGACATGAAGGTGGACAGAGGGCTGAGGAACAGCGTTCCTGTGGTATGCGACGACCGGGATGTTATCTGGGTTGTGGGCTATAGGATCAGCGAGGCGTACAAAATAAGTGATAAAACCCAAAGGGTGATTGAAATAACTTACATAGAGGGAGAAAGATGAACAAGAATTTATTAAGAGGGCTGGCAATATATGGAGTGCTTGTGGTTGCAGTTTTCTTAGTGTACCTGATCATTACCAGATCAAATGGACTTGAATCCATGTCGTACAATAATGACACTCTGATCCAGGATATGGAAGAGGGAAATGTTTCTGCTGTTGAACTGCATCAGAACAGTGAGGTTCCAACAGGCTATATACTGGTGAATTTCAATAATGGATTGATAAGACGTTATTATACGACAGATGTTAAGGATACTCAGGAGTTTTTTGAGAAGAACGGCATAGAGTATAAGCTTGCAGATGTTAAGAGAGCAACCTTTATGGAGAAGATATTCCCATATATCTTCGTTCTGGTGCTTTTCGTTATATTCCTGATGATTACGGCCGGGTCACTGGCAAGCGGTGGTTCAGGAGGCAGCAGCGGAGTACTTACATTTGGCAAGAGCCGGGCTAAGAAAGATATTAAGACAGGCATTACATTTAACGATGTGGCAGGACTTGATGAAGAAAAAGAGGAACTGGAAGAGGTTGTAGACTTCCTGAAGAATCCTGGTAAATATAATTCCATGGGAGCGCGTATTCCAAAGGGTATTATCCTTGAGGGGCCTCCTGGAACAGGTAAGACGCTCCTTGCAAAGGCAGTGTCCGGTGAGGCAGATGTACCATTCTTCTCCATATCCGGTTCAGACTTTGTTGAGATGTTTGTCGGTGTAGGTGCATCCAGAGTTCGTGATCTGTTTGCAGACGCCAAGAGAAATGCACCATGCCTAATCTTCATTGATGAGATCGATGCAGTGGCCAGACATAGAGGATCAGGACTTGGCGGCGGCCACGATGAGAGAGAGCAGACATTGAATCAGCTCCTGGTTGAAATGGACGGTTTCGGATCAAATGAAGGCGTTATCGTAATTGCTGCGACTAACAGAGTTGATATCCTCGACCATGCTATCCTCAGACCTGGTAGATTTGACCGTAGGATTATGGTTGGACTGCCGGATGTGAAGGGCAGAGAAGATATACTGAAGATTCATATAAAGAATAAGCCAATCGGTGACGATGTGGATATTCACGAGATTGCAAGGACTACATCTGGATTCTCAGGTGCAGATCTTGAGAACCTGATGAATGAGGCTGCTATAAAGACTGCAAAGGAAGACAGGAAGTTTATAACTAAGTCCGATGTAGATAATGCATTTGTTAAGATTGGAATTGGAACAGAAAAGAAATCAAGAGTTGTCTCTGAACGGGACAGAAGGATTACTGCTTATCATGAGGCAGGCCACGCTATACTGTTCCACGAGCTGGAAGATATGGGACCTGTATACACTGTTTCAATCATTCCTAACGGAAGCGGAGCAGGTGGATATACTATGCCTTTACCAGACGGCGAGAATAAATACTGGACTAAAGGCAAGCTTATGAGACAGATACAGACTCTCATGGGTGGTAGAATTGCCGAAAGCCTGATCTTCGATGATGTTACAACCGGTGCATCTCAGGATATAAAGCAGGCCACAGCAGTAGCTAGAGAAATGATCATGAAATACGGCTTCTCCGACAGACTGGGCTTCCTGAACTATGAATACGGTGAAGAAGATGAGGTATTCATAGGTCGTGACATCGGCCATGCCAAGGTCTACAGTGACGAAACAGCAGCTGTTATTGATGAAGAAGTAAGAAAACTCATTGATGATTGCTATGCCAAGGCTAAGGAAATGCTTGAAAACAATATAGACATGCTCCATAAGACAGCAGAATTACTTCTTGAAAAAGATAAAATCACTGGCGAAGAGCTGGATGCCCTGTTTTCAGAAGCATAAAGTTGTATATTTTTACTAACTGAGTTGGTTAAAAATGACGAAAAATGCAAAAATGAATAAATGACCTGGGGGTTATAGTTAATATATACAAAAAAAATTATCAATTATTTGTTTTTTTG
>CAMHCL010000079.1 GCA_946183625.1 uncultured Lachnospiraceae bacterium | reverse complement strand
CTATGAAGGGCAGTTATATACATCATAAATCTTCTTTTGATCTTATCAGTAATAAATCCCGATTCAGGAGCCACTCCCTTGGCACGACTGGCTTCCTTTATCATTTCCTTCTCACGGCCTATCTGTGGAAGAAAATCCGTTATTATAGCAAGTTTCTTGGCCGTTGTAGGATTAAGGCCAAAGCCCTTGGCATATACATCCGCCAGGTCTGACTGCCTTATGGATTTTATCATCACAACTATAAATGCATTTATTGAAGTAAATTTTATCAGGAATAATCCGCCCACCAGGATATCAAAAACATCTGACAGAATGATTGCAATGATGATATCCACGACAAATGCACCTCTTACAGACTTAGCTGTACTTCTTATAGACTTCCCAAAAACGATCACAGCAACAAGAGCAAGCGCAAGGCTTACTGCTGATGTTATATACTTCCATGACGCAAGTGTGGTTATCACAAATGCTATTATCATGTACATTTTAGTTCTGGGATCTAATCGTTTCATATATGTTATCCATAGCTATGACTGATATTCATAGCTCTATGTAATATTCTAAGTTATAACGCTTCAGCTATTATGATACCTTTTCCGTGTTTGGTAAGTTCGGTAAGTATCAGCCTCAGCTTCTCTTCATTTTTCTTATCAAGTGATACAAATGGTTCGTCCAGTATCAGATAATCAGGATTAAGTGCAAGTCCCGCCGCAACAGAGACCATGCGCTGCTCTCCCGCTGATATAAGCATCGGAGATTTATCCCAAAGTGTCTTAGGCAGTCCCACAAACTGCATAGTTTCCTGTGCCATCTGTCTGGCTTTACTCTTAGTGTGACCGAAGCTTAGCGGTCCATACATTACTTCATCCAGCACAGTGTCTCCAAGGAAATGATCCTCCGGAAACTGAGCTACATATCCAACCACTACATCCTCGGACATAGATACATTTCCAGACACAGGTTTAATTATCCCTGTGATAGTCTTGCATAAGGCTGTTTTACCACTGTTAACTGCTCCCGATATATGATAAGTGAATTCCGGCGAAAATGTATAGGATACCTTATCTATAGCTTCCTTATGATATCCAATTGTTACATCATCCAGGATTATATCCAGCGATTCTTTTGATTCTTCACCTTCGCTATGAATATCTTCCAATATCTGACTTACAGAATCCTTCTCTCCACCGGTTATAAGCTTTTTAATCTTCAGCTTCTTCGACTTGGACTTGTCTCCAAAATATCTGTCGCCATCCTTAACATTTATAGAGCCTTCATGTACTCTTCCATTCTTCAAGGTTAAAACCCTGTCCGTCTTATCCAGGATATCCTTACGTTTGGATATGATAATAACAGTTTGTTTTTTAATCCTTGCTATAGATATAATACTTTCGATATAGTGAGCCGTATCTTCCCTTCCTAACATAGAGAAGGACTCATCAATGACCATAAAGTCTTTTTCCATACAAATAACAGCGGCAAGTATAGCTCGCTGCTTCTCACTGCCACTGAGCGAATTATATCCACGTTTCTGACAACCCTTAAGGTCCAGCTTTTTGAAATACCTGGAGGCTTTATAGGATATATCCTGTTCATCCAGGCCCATATTCTCCATGCCAAAGATCACATCACGGCCTACATTATCATATACTGTTCCAGCCAGAGGATACTGCGGTACCAGAGCACTTAGCTGACATAGTTTCTCTCTGTCAAGCATTGAAAAAGGATCAAGATTATTTACTATCACCTGACCTATCTCAACAGGTCTGTACATCCCTGTAAGATATCCCGCAAGCATGGATTTACCACTTGCATTCTCACCGGTCAGACCTATGATCTCGCCCTTTGAAACCGTAAATGTGAACTCGCTTCCACGTATTGATGGAATATTTAATTTATTAACAACTATATATGGTCTCATATGATATTTATACCAGTTAATGTAAAACAACAAAAGCCCCTGTTTTCACAGGGGCTCTTAAGCTTATAGTTATACGAGTTCAAGAATTACTTCGAGAGCTCCGTCTCCCTTACGCTGACCAATCTTAACGATTCTGGTGTAACCACCCTTACGATCAGCATACTTTACAGCATATTCATCAAAGAGCTTGCTTACAAGGTCAACCTTCTTAGTAGCACGCTTCTTGCCTGCACCCTCTGTTGGAACTTCAACTACTGGATACAGAACCTTCAGCATCTCACGACGAGCGTGAAGTCTTGAAGCATTATCCTTCTTGATTGTCTTTGACTCTTCATGGTACTTTGTTACCTTCTTGCCATCAACAACTTCCTTGATTCTCTTTCCGTCCTTATCCTTATCAGCTACCTTCGCCTGAACAGTAACTTCTTCGTAGTTATCCTTCTCAGCTATTGCTAATGCGATAAGATGCTCTACAATCTTACGAACTTCCTTAGCTCTTGCCTCAGTTGTCTTGATCTTTCCATGATAAAGAAGCTGTGTAACCTGGCTTCTGAGAAGAGCCTTTCTCTGGTCTGACTTCTTACCAAGCTTTCTATACATTGCCATAATATTTTTCCTCCTTACCTCTGACTACTACGTCAGGGTCTTCACTTTGCTTACTAAACCTTCAGCTTAAGTGGTGATTGTAATTACTCTCCTGTATTGAGTGAGAGTCCTAATTCCTTTAACTTTGCAAGAACTTCCTCGAGTGACTTACGTCCGAGATTACGAACCTTCATCATCTCATCTGGTGTTTTAGCGCAAAGTTCTTTAACTGTATTAATATTTGCTCTCTTAAGGCAGTTATATGAACGAACTGAAAGCTCAAGCTCATCAATACTCATATCCTTAGCCTGAGAGTCTGTCTTCTCGTCAACCTTCTCTGTGATGATTGTCTTATCCTTAACATTATCACTAAGATTTACAAAAAGTCCTAAGTGCTCGCTGAGAACCTTAGCTGCATAACTAACAGCATCATCTGGTGCAAGAGTACCATTTGTATATACGTCAAGTGTAAGCTTGTCGTAGTCAGTGATCTGACCTACACGAGTATTCTCAACTGTAAGATTTACTCTCTCTACAGGTGTGTAGATAGAATCTACAGCGATAACATCGATAGATGGCTCATGCTCCTTATTCTTGTCAGCACTTACGTATCCTCTACCATTTGTAATAGTAAGCTCCATCTCAAGCTTAGCATCTGGGCCATTAAGGTTAGCGATAACAAGATCAGGATTAAGTATCTCTACGTCTCCGTCAACATGGATATCAGCACCTGTAACAACACAGTCGCCTGATGCTTCTATATAACCGATCTTAGGATCATCATTTGAAGAATTGTTCTTGATGCAAAGTTCCTTGATGTTCATAACGATTTCTGTAACATCTTCCTTTACACCAGGGATAGAACAGAACTCATGAAGAACTCCCTTGATCTTGATATAGCTTACTGCTGTTCCTGGTAATGATGATAACATTACTCTACGAAGTGAATTACCAAGAGTAGTACCATAACCTCTCTCGAGTGGCTCTACCACAAATCTTCCATACTTGTCGTCATCTGATTTCTCAGCAATCTCTATTCTAGGTTTTTCGAATTCAAACATTCAGCACCCCCGAAACATAAACAAACAACAGTTACAAATCTTTGCAATGCAACTACTTATTATGTCTTACTTAGAATACAGCTCGACAATAAGTGTCTCGTTTACAGGAACATCTATCTGGTCTCTGAGAGGAACCTCAAGAACCTTACCTGATAACTTCTCTGCATCGCCTTCAAGCCATGATGGCACTGAAACGCCTGAATTTGCCTCAAGGATATCCTTAAATCTCTGAAGAGACTTACTCTTCTCCTTGATTTCTATAACATCACCTGGCTCTACTCTGTAAGATGGGATATTTACGATCTTACCATTTACAAGTACATGTCTATGTGAAACTACCTGTCTAGCTTCACGTCTTGTTCTAGCATATCCAAGACGGAAGATGATGTTGTCAAGTCTGAGCTCCAGAAGCTGCATAAGGTTTGTACCTACAAGGCCTGGCATCTTACCAGCCTTCTCATACAGGTTACGGAAAGGCTTCTCCTGTACACCATAGATGAACTTAGCCTTCTGCTTCTCACGAAGCTGAAGTCCGTACTCACTAACCTTTCTCTGGCTTCTATTACTCTTTCTATGTGATTTCTTATTAACTCCGAGATACATTGGCTCAAGTTCGAGGGATCTGCATCTCTTAAGAACTGGTGTTCTATTAATTGCCATTTTAATGTACCTCCTAATCAGACTCTTCTACGTTTTGGTGGACGGCAACCATTATGTGGTACTGGTGTAACGTCCTTGATTGTCAGAACTTCAAGACCACAAGCAGCGAGTGCTCTAATAGCAGCCTCACGACCTGATCCTGGTCCCTTAACCATAACATCAATTGTCTTAAGACCGTAAGGAGCAGCAGCCTTAGCAGCTGTCTCTGCAGCCATCTGAGCAGCATAAGGAGTAGACTTCTTTGATCCTCTGAATCCAAGTCCACCTGCACTAGCCCATGAAAGCGCATTACCTTCGGCATCTGTTAATGTTACGATTGTATTATTGAATGAAGACTGAATATGAGCCTGTCCGTGCTCTATAAGTCTTCTATTACGCTTCTTAGTTACTTTCTTAGCAACTTTATTACTAGCCATTAACTTATATCCTCCAAATAATCAATCAAATTACTTCTTCTTGTTAGCAACTGTCTTCTTTGGTCCCTTACGTGTACGTGCATTGTTCTTAGTGTTCTGTCCACGAACTGGAAGACCCTTTCTATGACGAATGCCACGATAGCAACCAATTTCCTGTAGACGCTTGATATTAAGCGCTGTCTCTCTTCTGAGATCACCTTCTACCATTATCTGGTCATTGATGATATCACTGATCTTTCTTACTTCATCATCTGTAAGGTCACGTACTCTTGTATCTGGATTAACTCCAGCCTGTGCAAGAATCTTCTGTGAAGTTACAAGACCGATGCCGTAAATGTAAGTAAGACCTACTTCAACACGCTTATCTCTAGGTAAATCTACACCTGAAATACGAGCCATTCTTCTACCTCCAAACAAATAAAATAATAAAACTTTTCAGCCGCTTTAAATCTCATCAGCATTAAACGCGCTGATGACCGCGTTCTGTCCCATATCCCTTCGATATGGAATTCCCTACCTATGATTAAGTAGAAAACGCACAAAACAAGGATAAGTATTTCCAGTGGGCTAAACACCTTTCATATCTATCCTTTGCAAGAAAATGTCTATTGATTATCCTTGACGTTGTTTGTGCTTTGGATTTTCGCAGATTATAAGAACTCTGCCTTTTCTTTTAATGACTTTGCACTTATCGCAAATCGGTTTTACTGATGCTCGAACCTTCATTAAAATACTCTCCTTTCGTGAAAATCACTTGCGAAGCAATATTCTATCATTTTTTAGAAGCTATTGCAAGCCCTAATTTACTTCGCTCTCCATGTAATTCTTCCCTTTGAAAGATCATAAGGGGAAAGCACAACCGTTACCTTGTCACCAGGAAGGATTTTGATATAGTTCATACGGAGCTTGCCACTAATATGAGCAAGTATTGTATGACCATTCTCCAACTGAACCTGGAACATGGCATTAGGTAGTTTCTCAAGTACTACACCTTCGCATTCTATCTCGTCAGCTTTGGACATAAGTTCACCTCTTTTGATTAACCTAATACTGCTGTAATATCAGCAAATACATCATTTAAATCCTTAGTTCCATCTATATTCTTAACAAGGCCCTTAGCACTATAGTAATCTATAAGTGGCTGTGTCTCCTTGTGATATACAGATAATCTGTTAAGAACTGTCTCCGGCTTATCATCTTCTCTCTGGATAAGTTCGCTTCCGCAATTATCACAAACACCTTCAGTCTTTGGAGCATTGTACTTAACATGATATGTAGCACCACATTTTACACATGCTCTTCTTCCTGACATTCTGTTTACGATATTGTCATCAGGAACGTCTACATTGATTGCATAATCAACGCTGTCTCCCTCAGAAGCAAGTGCTGCATCAAGCGCCTCTGCCTGTGGAATAGTTCTTGGGAAACCATCCAGTACATAACCGTTCTTTGCATCATCCTGATGTATACGGTCGATAACAAGATCAACAACGAGAGAATCCGGAACGAGTTCTCCTCTGTCCATGTAACCCTTTGCCTTCTGTCCTAACTCTGTACCATTCTTTATATTTGCACGGAAAATATCTCCGGTTGAAATGTGTGGCACATTGTATTTGCTACAAATCATGTCTGCCTGTGTACCCTTTCCGGCACCAGGAGCTCCAAGCATTATAATCTTCATACGCCACTCCCTTCTGTAATACAAATCACTTTTCTTTATAACGCAAAATTGTCATTCCGTGCTAGGCGATGAATCTATCTTATTGACTACGTCAAAATATATGCTCAACTACGTCAACTCAAAGATCCTTCGCTTCGCTCAGGATGACACATTTTACTAAATTATTATTTGCTCAGGAAACCTGAATAGTTACGAACCAGCATCTTAGACTCAATCTGCTTGATAGTCTCAATGATAACACCACAGATAATGATGAGTGATGTTCCACCGAAGGAAACATCCGCACTGAATCTACCATTGAAGAAAATGGGGATCAGGGCAACAATTATAAGACCAATAGCACCGATTATTACGATGTAGTTAAGTATCTTGTTCAGATAATCCTGTGTTGACTTACCAGGTCTGATACCGGGAACGAAACCGCCCTGCTTCTTCAGGTTATTTGCTATCTCCATAGGATTGAATGAAATGGATGTATAGAAATAAGCAAAGAATACAACAAGTACTATATAAAGTACAAGTCCGATATATGCCCAGGGATAACCAGGTCTGAACCAGTAGTTTGAATTAAGTCCCTGAAGCAGTTTAGCTACAGTCTGATTAGTCACCTGTACATTGAACAGGTTGATGATGATATTCGGGATCGACATAAGTGTTGATGCGAAGATAATAGGCATAACATTTCCTGTATTAACCTTAAGAGGAATGTGTGATGTATTACCTCCAACCTGACGTCTTCCCTGAACCTTCTGTGCATAAGATACGGGGATCTTACGGATTGCATCATTCAGAAGAACTGTCAGAACAGTTG
>CAMHCL010000078.1 GCA_946183625.1 uncultured Lachnospiraceae bacterium | reverse complement strand
CTGAGATAGATAAGTATCAGCGAAAGTCCGAATATAACGCCAAGCTCTTCGCATATTGCAGCGAATATAAAATCACTCTCCGAAACCGGAATATATCCCGGCATACCGTCTCCGAGTCCGGCTCCGATAAATCCTCCGGTACCTATTGCAAACAGGGATTCACATACCTGATATCCACCTGTCTGCTGATTCTTAAATGGATCACGCCATGCATCAACCCTGACCATGACATGCGCAAACAGATTATTCTTAAATAGTACATAACCCACAAGGCACGCCATAACAGCCAGTCCCAATCCCAGAAGTACATATCTGAACTTAGATGTAGCCAGATAGACCATCATGAAATATGCGATATAGAAAAGCATCACTGCACCGAAGTCCTTCTCCAGAACAAGGATGAGCATGAACAGTACCGATATAGCCGCATTTACAAAGAGGTCCTTATATGTGGACGCCTTTACAAGTCCGCTGGCCACGAAAAGTATGAAGAGTATCTTAACAAATTCCATAGGCTGGATACCTATTCCTGCAATATATATCCAGTTTCTGGAGCCAAACTTCTCCACACCGATTCCAGGAACGAAAACCATGGCCAGGAAAATAATACCAGCAATAGCATAGAAGTACGACCAGTTCTTCATCTCCTTCAGCTTACCCATGAGCATTGGCACAAAAAGCGTCAGCACCAGCGCAACTGTAGCAAGTATGAACTGCCTTACTGCAAGTGCCGGTGACAGCCTCAGCAGCATGGTATAACCTATCAGCATCAGGAAAACTACGTTGTTGGTCAACAGCTTCGACGAGTCCTTGTACATTTTACGATAAGTCACGATGTATATAATGGCGATGGCTATCTCTATAAGATAATAGATTCCAATCTTAAGCTCCTCTGTATAGAGGATCAGACATACGTGACATAGAAAATGTATCACAAATATGTAAAATATCTGTTTCTTAAGGTTGCTTTCCCTCTTCTCATGGTTTTTCGCCGTAAAATACGTGAAGCACTTAATGGTATAAAGAGCCATGAAAACAAGAACCAGATATTTAGATATGATATTAATGATATTACTCATTCTAATCGATTCCTTTTATATAGTGTCCTTTCGAGTAAGCCTCACTGCCCTTCGGAGGTTGCTGAACGCTGCCCAGCAGATATTCACATACCTCCCTGACCTTCTCAGCATTTTCCGTTGTGAAATGCAGGATGGTATTTCTGTCATCGTCAAATGTAAACATCACCGGTTCTTTACTCAAAATTGTATTATAACACAAATCAGATTCTAAAGCATCTGTTAGCATCATCGGTATACGGCCATAGGATTTATATATAACCCCAGTACCTTCAGGGTAAGAAAGCCCCTCCAGTTCCCGAAGTGTAAGCTCATATGAAGCCTCATATATCACATGAGGTACGGACTCTCCTGCCATGGATTTAATGTATTCATAATAAAAATCAGCCGCCTTATTATTATATGCATATAAGGACGCCGCCAAAATGATAGTCTTATCCTTCCATACAGCTCCGAGATCACCCTCCTGAGCACCATTTCCTACTCCACGCATCATGTCACAGATATATAGAAAATCATCCATACATCTCACATAAAAGCCTTTATACGTTCTAACATCATCCTTTGTAGCAGGAATCCTTCCCCTGTTAATAAAAGGAAGTGCAAGCAGCACATAGGCTTTATCTATATGAACATCAGGTCTGCCTTCAACTATGCAGTATCCTTCGGAATTACCTATCTCATCCATGAGAGACTTTTCAATAATAAGTACGTTTGAATAAGATATAGCCGCCCCCAGCTGCTCCCTGGTAGAGATCACCGAAAAATTACATTCACCAGAACCATCGCCATCATTACACAGATTGTTCACGGTGTCAGCATCAAGAGATAGCGACTCTGTATCATCCAGCTCCTTTTCCGGCCTTGCTCTGTAACTCTTCTCATCAACAGCCTTACCCAGCTCTTCCACCATCTGACGTTTCAGATCATTAATGGAAGAAACAGGAATGAAGCTCTTATTATCATTATCGATCACTATGTTGTGAAGATAATAATCCGTACCGCCAAGCTTACCCATCTTCTCGCGGATCGTATCATCCGTTATCGGTTTTGATGTAGCAGGCTTCGCTATATCACCACATACGGTGACAGTATCTCCATCCGGGCCGGTAGCTCTTACAACAACTGCCTCCTCTGTTTTAAGGGTGAAATGTACTTCCACCGGCAGCCGCATATCCTTATTCAGAATGCTGTCCTCCAGCTCTTCGAGGAGCTTCGGGCATCTGTTCCTGTAAATAAATGTTCCGTTTTTTATTCTCTTGGTATTAGGTGCTTTAAGGCTAGCGTTGCTGCCTCTTGCAATATCAATACCTGATGTGATCATTATAGGATCATCAAGATCTATGATAATATCGTCGCCCTTATATATGTCCTCTAGAGCCTTGAAATGGATCTTGCCGTCAGCCACCTTATTCACAGTTCCTAAGGTAACGCCTCTTCGGCCAGGCTTGGAATTATCGATAAGATACTCCTTGCGCGGAACCTTCCGGGTCAGGTCATAACCAATGTAACCACCGGAAAAACCGCCACGGTTAAATATATCGGCCAGGCGTTTATGATATTTCTTAGCCTTATCCATGCTGAAATGTCCAGCAAGATGATCGTCACGCATTATGCGATATGCCTCAACTGCAGAAGCCACATAATACTCATTCTTCATACGGCCTTCTATCTTGAAGGAATCAACTCCGGCATCTACCAGCTCAGGAACATATTCAAGGGTACACATATCTCTCATGGACATGTTATAAGCGCCACCTGACAACATACGGCAAGGCTGAGCACATCTGCCACGATTACCGCTTCTGCCACCCTCCATGGAGCTGTACAGGCATCTGCCACTGTAGGAATAACACATGGCGCCGTGAACAAATACTTCAAGCTCTATATCAGCATTCTTCTTAATGTCTCTGATCTCCGGTAAGGTCATCTCCCTTGGAGCAACCACACGGCTAATACCCATTTCCTTCACACCCTTAGCGCCATATATAGAACATATATTCATCTGTGTGCTGGCATGGATACTCATACCAGGATAATCATCGCGGAGTATGCTTAAGATTCCCATATCCTGAACCAGAACAGCATCTGCACCATTCATATATATCAGGTCCAGAAATTCTCTCAAATGTTCTATCTCACTGTTCTTAACCAATGTATTCACAGTAACATATATCTTAACTCCGTATCTATGAGCATAAGAAATAGCCGAAACTATCTCCTCATCAGAGAAGTTTGCGGCGAATGCTCTGGCACCAAAAAAGCTCCCCGCCAGAAATACTGCGTCAGCACCTGCTTTAACAGCAGCTTTTAGTGCCTCCATATTTCCTGCCGGGGCTAATATTTCAGGATATATATCATTTTTTGAAAGATTGTAAAGCAGATTACTCACTAGCTCTTTCCCTTTCAGCCTCCAGCTGAACCACCTTGCGCTGAAGTGCATTTACCTGTTCTTTGTATTCCTCAACAAGCTTAAGAGCTGCCTCATGCTTGATCTGAGTCTCTATAACCTCATGACGCAGTTCATACAGCTGCTGTTCCTTATCATTATTATCATTGGCAACATCATCAGCCTTATTCTTCGCCTTAAAATAATCATCAGCTATATTAAGTGCAAGAAGAATTCCCTGATACTCAACATTCATTCTTCTGTATTCTTCAGATGTTTTGCATTCAGCAATCTTGCCATTTATGTATGTTGCAACATTCTGGAGATAATCCTCTCCTTCATAACCACTAAGAGTATATACTTTATTATTGATAACAACTGGTATATCGATCTTTGATTTAGCCATCTCTATTCTCCTAATAATTCTTCAAGGTTTAAATGTTTATACGCAAGTTCTGTAGCAACACGACCTCTTGGAGTACGATTAATGAAGCCGTTCTTAATAAGATATGGTTCATACACATCTTCAATAGTGCCGCTGTCTTCGCCGATTGCTGCCGCCAGGACTTCAAGTCCCACAGGCCCGCCACTGAATTTTGTAATAATTGTTTCAAGTATGGTTCTGTCAGTGATTTCAAGTCCGAAGCTGTCTACATCAAGCTTGTCCATAGCACATTTAGCTACATTATAATCAATTACTCCTGATGATTCAACCTCTGCGAAGTCACGAACCCTCTTCAGAAGCCTGTTGGCAAGTCTTGGTGTACCTCGTGACCTTCTGGCTATCTCATTGGCTCCCTCTTCATCTATGGAAACTCCCAGAACCTTGGCAGATCTCATAACGATACACATAAGATCTACTACATTATAAAACTCAAGTCTGTTAACTACGCCAAATCTGTCCCTGAGAGGAGCTGAAAGCATTCCCGCTCTGGTGGTAGCACCGATCAGAGTAAACTTCGGAAGATCCAGTCTTATGGACTTAGCACCTTCA
This sequence comes from uncultured Lachnospiraceae bacterium, assembly GCA_946183625.1. Taxonomy (GTDB): domain Bacteria; phylum Bacillota; class Clostridia; order Lachnospirales; family Lachnospiraceae; genus Eubacterium_Q. The sequence goes on along the minus strand of CAMHCL010000078.1, from coordinate 2,717 downwards.
CCCTTGCCTATCACTATATCAATAGCATAATCTTCCATAGCCGGATACAGCACCTCTTCAACCTGACGGTTAAGTCTGTGTATCTCATCTATGAAAAGCACATCATTCTCTGACAGATTATTAAGAATAGCTGCCAGTTCGCCCGGCTTCTCAATTGCAGGACCAGATGTAACCTTGATATTAACGCCCATCTCCTCTGCAACAATAGTTGCAAGAGTAGTCTTGCCCAGTCCCGGAGGGCCATACAGAAGCACATGATCCAGAGGCTCATGCCTCTTAAGTGCCGCTTTAATGAAAACCTCCAGATTCTTCTTAACCTTATCCTGCCCTATATATTCCCTCAGGCTCTTAGGACGAAGGTCAGTTTCTATCTTAGCATCTTCAGTAGTATATTCGGTTGTAATAATGCTTTTCTTCATAATTCTATAAAGCCTTCCAAATAACTAATAATAAGTATTTATCATATGTACTATATATTCTTAAGCGCTCTCTTGATAAGATCCTCAGCACTCATTTCATCTGCATTTTCTATCTTCCTGATAGCCTTTAACGCATCTGAATTAGAATATCCCAGAGTAACTAATGCTTCTGCAGCTTCAGATATAGCGTTATTATCTGCAGCCACGTATTCATCATATCCACCATATATTGAATCCGATATATCCAACTTATCCTTAAGCTCTATTATAACCTTCTGGGCTGTCTTGGCTCCAACGCCCTTAGCCTTGGCAATGGATTTAGAATCTCCGGAAATAACTGCAGCTATCAGATCATCTACAGGAAGCTGGTCAAGAATAGCCTGTGCACCCTTTGGACCAACTCCACTTACTGACAAAAGCTTTGTAAAAACATCCTTATCTCTGGTTGACATAAAACCATAAAGTTTCATATCATCCTCTTTAACATCAAGGTATGTATATAACTTTACTTCAGAACCAATCTCAGGTAATGACCTGAGAACCTGGCCATATATCAGAATACTGTAACCAACTCCACCAACATCTACTGTTATGGAATCTAGTCCTATATCAGCAAGAATTCCATTTATATAAGCTATCATATGATCACCCAAACTCCTACAAATAACCAGTTAATTAATATCAAAAATATAAGAGTGCTGCAAACTAATGCAGCACTCTCTAATTAATAAATATAATTCAAATCTTACAGGAATTCGAAATCGTCTGCTTCGTCTTCTTCGCCATCACCGATCATAGCCTTCTTAGGCTTTCTGTTATCCTCAATCTCTCCGACGAATACATCATCATCACCGTCTCCACCGATAACTGTGTTATCGTTTGCTTTCTCGAAGAACTTAGATGCAGCAGAAGTACTCTCACTCTTCTCCTCAGCAACTTCCTCTATAACAGGCTCGTCGTCAACAGGAGCATCCTTCTTAACTTCTGTAAATCCATCATCATCGCTAGCTGTCTCTGTAGCTGCAGAACTTGAAGAACTATTATCTTCATTCTCAAACTTAAAAAGCTTTACTCTGCACTCCTCAAGTGAAGCCTGAAGCTTCTCATAATCTTCCTTAAGCTTCTTGTTCTCTGTAAACAGCTCGTCGTATGCCTTATAAACTGTATTAACATAAGAATCAACATCTGTCTTCTTGTATCCAAACAGACCTTTTCCGAAACTTTGTGACTTGATGTCAATAGGTTGCATCATGATTACAATACCCTCCATACATTTCAAGATAATCTACATAAAATTATAACATAAAAATCAAATGTTTCAACCTCTAAATATTAGGTTTTATATAATAATTATGGCATATGTTGGTCTTTAAGTCTATGGTCTGTAAATGAATACGTCAGCTGTTTCACCACTTTGTACAGTCATGGTTCCAACTGCATACTGGCAGTTTCCTCTGGTATAGAAGCCGTATAATTTAAAGCTCATTCCTGCTGCTGCGGCATCGAATTCTACAGAACCATCAGAAGCCATTGTACCAGAATAAGATTCATCTGCAGCATCTTCCTTGGACTCCCATTCTCCATCCTCGCCCCAGCAAGCCATATTATAATCAAATGTCCAGTTTATGGTACTTCCATCCACTGAAATATCAGTGTTAAATAATTCTTCACCATAACTATCTAACTGTTTTTCTTTATCCCAGATCATGTATCCTCTCCAACCACCATTAAGAAGAGTTGTATCAGTGATCAATTCTCCTCCCATAGTTGGATCTTTAAATGCATCACCAACCCACTGAAATCTTAGATTTGATAAACACTTTGTATCATAAAACTCAGCCAGCTTTTCAGGAGTTTCTTCTTCTGCCAGATCACAGATATTATAATAAACAAAATCATCCGGCTTTTGAGTGTAACCTAAAAAGTTTTCTTCAAACATGGTATACATAGGAGAAGAAGGATCGTCATTTGTATTTTCCTCATTATGTTTTGCATTTCTCTCCATGCGTTCCTTATCAGTTGGAATGGTATATTCAGCAAGAACCAACCCATCGTAATCAACCCTAAAAAACTCATCCTTATCCTGAAAGTTGAATCTGCTTCCGTATTTTACAATAAAGCCCGCATCATCACCTTCACCATCAGGATCAATAAAATACTCTGCATAACCTTCATCCAGGAAGTTACCACCTGTAGGATTTGTAGTCATGACTGTTCCAGTATAATAATCAAAAATTACAGGAGAAAGATTATTGAAAGTATAAAGAGCGTCCTTATCGCCATAATTAATTATTTTAG
>CAMHCL010000077.1 GCA_946183625.1 uncultured Lachnospiraceae bacterium | reverse complement strand
AGACTGCTTCAGCATCTGAAGCAGATAGAAGAGCCTTTCGAGAAGAATCAGATCGGTTCATCTGCTATGGCTTATAAGAGAAATCCTATGCGCAGCGAGCGTATAGCTTCCCTTGCAAATTACGTTATCTGTGATGCACTTAATCCTGCTATAGTCAGCAGTACACAGTGGTTCGAGAGAACTCTTGATGATTCAGCTAACAAGAGAATCTCTGTACCTGAAGCATTCCTTGCTGTTGATGGAATACTTGATCTCTATCTTAACGTAGTTGACGGTCTTGTTGTATATGACAAGGTAATAGAGAAGAAGTTTATGGAAGAGATTCCATTCATGGCTACTGAGAATATAATGATGGATGCAACAAAGGCAGGTGGAGACAGACAGGAGCTTCATGAGAAGATCAGACAGTACTCCATGGAAGCTGGCGCAAACGTTAAGAGAGAAGGAAAAGAGAACAACCTTCTTGAGCTTATTGCGGCAGACCCTGCATTTGGAAAAACTCTGGATGAACTGAAGGAACTTATGAAACCATCACTCTATGTAGGTCGTGCTCCAGAACAGACAGAAGAATACATTAATGAAGTTATTCAGCCAATCCTTGATGCTAATAAGGAAGAGTTAGGACTTACAGCTGAGATAAATGTATAAAAACTAGAGATCATATAAATGAAGAATAGTAGTTCTATTGTAAGACAAATGTATCTGAAGATTCTTCCAATGCAGATATTTGGAATAATCGTAAATGCTATTAATTCACTTATAGATGGAATTGTTACCAGTAGAATCCTTGGCCCGAAAGCACTTTCTGCTGTCGGGCTTTTTGGACCAGTTGGTTAATGTGTAAAGGAGAAGGAATATGAGATATTTTGTTACCGGTGTATCCGGACAATTGGGACATGATGTCATGAATGAACTGGCAAAGCGTGGTTATGAGGGAGTGGGTAGTGATATTCATCCTTCATATGGAGGCGCTGATGATGGATCAGCCGTAACTACAATGCCATATGTATCACTTGATATCACAGACAGAGATGCAGTCATGAAGACTATAGAAGAAGTAAAGCCTGATGTCATAGTACACTGCGCTGCATGGACTGCGGTAGATGCTGCGGAGGATGAAGAAAACCGTCCTAAGGTTAAAGCTATAAATGTTGATGGTACTCAGAATATGGCAGATGCTGCGAAGGCAGTAGATGCAAAGATGTTTTACATTTCAACTGACTATGTATTTAATGGTCAGGGCGAAGAACCATGGAAGCCGGACTGCAAGGATTATGCGCCACTATGTGTATATGGCCAGACCAAGCTGGATGGCGAGCTGGCTGTAGCAAATACCATTGATAAATATTTTATAGTACGTATCGCATGGGTATTCGGCCTTAACGGCAAGAACTTCATTAAGACTATGTTAAATGTAGGTAAGACTCACGACAGAGTTACTGTGGTATCAGACCAGATCGGAACCCCTACCTATACATTTGACCTGGCACGACTTCTGGTTGATATGAGTGAAACAGAGAAGTATGGTTATTATCATGCAACTAATGAGGGTGGATTTATATCCTGGTATGATTTCACCAGGGAGATATATAAGCAGGCTGGTTACACAACGGAGGTTGTGCCTGTTACAACTGCCGAATACGGAATATCTAAAGCTGCAAGGCCATTTAATTCCAGACTGGATAAGTCGAAACTTGTGGAGGCAGGTTTTGAGCCACTGCCAACATGGCAGGATGCTCTTAGCAGATATCTGAAAGAAATATTATAATGAGCGGCATTTGCTGCATATAACTATAGGGGATAAATAATCGTAACCGTACAAGGGGGAGTGGATATGGCTAACATATTGGAATATCTGGACTGGCGTGGTGATGTGCCATTCTCCGTCGATCCATTTAACGAAGTAGATAATCTGATACTTGCACAGATGGCTTACAGCGATCTGGAGGGTGTCATGACTCATGATGATGAGATGCCTATAGAAGAGGTGTCTCATCTCTATTTTGAACAGCATACCGAGAAGGAAGTGCTGGCAAGAAGTACATTTTACAAATATGCTTCTGTAGTGCTGAAGAAGGCTGCGGAGTCTAAGCGTTTCGCAGGAACTATTCTGTGCCGGTACATGAATGTCGTGGATACATCCAGAGATGAGCAGATGGCTGCTATCACCTACAAGCTTCCGGATGGAGTCTGCTATGTGGCTTTCCGCGGGACGGATGATACCATTGTGGGATGGAAGGAAGATTTCAATCTCAGCTTCATGGATGAAACTGCAGGACAGAAGAGGGCTCTGGAATATGTGAATTATTATTTCAAGGATAATGACGAGCGGATAATCCTTGGAGGGCATTCCAAGGGCGGCAATTTTGCGGTATATGCAGGCGCCTTCTGTGACGAGGACATCCAGGACAGGATAATTCACATATATTCAAATGACGGACCGGGCTTCAGGAAGGACATACTGGACCGGGAGGGCTATGTCCGGGTTCTGCCAAAGGTTGTCAGCATTCTGCCGGAGGATTCCATAGTTGGAGTGCTTCTTGCTAATGAGTATGAGAATCATATAGTAAAATGTTCTGTAAAGGGTCCATTTCAGCATGATCCGATGAAATGGAATGTGTACGGAAATCATTTTGAAGAGGCGGCGAAGAGAAGTGAGGTCAGCCAGTTTGTAGATAAGACTATGATGGAGTGGCTGTCAGGACTTACAGATAAGGACAGGGCCATATTTACAGATTCTCTGTTTTCGTCAATTGATTCCACGGGAGCCAGAACTCTTGAGGATATCAGTGAGGGTGGAATGAAGAGTGTTAGTGATTTCATGAAGTCCCTCAGAGCCATGCCTAAGAAACAGCAGCAGGAATTCTCAAGTATAGTAAAGAAACTGATTAAGATCAGTGGTGGGGTTCTTGTTGAAGATGTAATAGATCTGAAGAGCACCAAGAAGAAGCTGAATCTGCCGAAGATAGATCTTCCTATCATAGATATTCCGAAGATCGACAGCCTGTCTGTAAAGCTGGAGAAGGCTGAGATAAGGAAGAAAATCATAGCAGAACGTAATGCTATGACCAGAGAAGAGGTAATAGAGAAATCTGACTGGATATGCCATCATATCATGGACACGGAAGAGTATCTGAATGCAGATATAGTCCTGGCATATATGAGCGTGAACAACGAAGTGGTACTGGACAGGATTATCAGAGATGCACAGTCTGACGGCAAGAGGGTATATATCCCAAAAGTCGAATCCAAGACAGTGATGAATTTCTATCAGTACACAGGTGAATTTTCAATAAGTAAATATAATATAAAGGAACCTGTCAGAACAGGTGATAAGTATCAATATGATGCTGAACTTGAATATCTGTTGGACAGTGGACGTACGGCAGTAATGATCCTGCCTTCTGTTGCCATAGATAAAGAGGGCAACCGTCTGGGTTATGGCGGCGGATATTATGACCGTTATCTGGCCAGAGTTAAGGATTATCCTGTATATAAGATTGCTGCAGTATATGAAAAACAGGTACTTGATAAAGTACCTGTTAGTAGAGATGATATCCGACTGGATACCTATATTACGGAAGCACCACTGCTGCCAGCAGAGTGATGCTGAAGTACATTTTACTATAATATATGGAATATGATAGCTACGATGATACCCAGCAGGGCACCGGCATAAACCTGGATAGGAGTGTGACCTACGAATTCCTTTAGCTTTTCATCAGGAGTCAGGTCCTGACCGCTCATCTTTTCGAACATTTCAACCATGTTGTTCAGGATTACGGCCTGCTTTCCGGTTTCGAGTCTTACACCCTTGGCGTCGTGCATAACAATGATAGCAACGATGGTGGCTATTGCAAATTCTGGTGAATCGAGGCCGCATTGAAAGGCAGTGGATGTTGCAACAGCTGCAACGGTTGCGGAGTGGCCGCTTGGCATACCGCCATCGCCGATGAGTCTCTCAAGATCGAGCTTCTTATTGACTGCCAGATGGATTATGAGCTTGAGTATCTGAGCAGTGCCCCAGCCAATGAGACCGGCTAATAGTATTTTGTTATGAATTAATGCGTTAAAATATTCCATTTATTGTTTGTCGCCTTTTTATATAACCTGATGTTTCTGTTACTTGATTATTATATCACTTTTGAAGACGGATGTGTGAGATTTTATTATTTAATCAATCTTATGATATTTTTGTGAGGGCTTAATTTAATCTTTGACTTATATATGATTTTAAGTTATAGTACATAAGTGCGTTTAGGACTAGATAGACGCGAGACGAGTGCCGCAATCGGCAAGCTTATTTATAACCTACATGGAAAGAGGTGTTTACATGGTTACAGCAGTAGTTGGAGCTAATTGGGGAGATGAAGGCAAAGGCAAGATCACAGATATGTTATCTGAAAAGGCTGATATAATCGTGCGTTTTCAGGGTGGAGCAAATGCAGGTCATACAATCGTAAATGATTATGGCAAATTTGCACTGCATACACTTCCTTCGGGAGTTTTCTATGATCACACCACAAGTATAATTGGAAATGGTGTTGCACTTGATATTCCAAAGCTTTTCAATGAAGTAAAAGAGATAGAAGAGAAGGGCGTTCCTGCTCCAAAGATTTTAGTATCTGACAGAGCACAGATGGTAATGCCTTATCATGTATTGTTTGATCAGTACGAAGAGGAGAGACTTGGCGGCAAGGCTTTTGGTTCAACTAAGTCAGGTATAGCTCCTTTCTATTCAGATAAGTATGCGAAGATCGGCTTCCAGGTTTCAGAGCTTTTTGATGATGAAGAAACTCTCAGAGATAAGATAGAGACAGTTATCCTCAAGAAAAATGTACTTCTTGAGAACCTGTATCATAAGCCGGCTCTTACAGTAGATGAAGTTTATAACACACTTATGGAGTATAAGGAAATGGTAGCTCCATTTGTTTGTGATGTTTCAGCGTTCCTTTATGATGCAATAAAGGAAGGTAAGAATATACTTCTTGAGGGACAGCTTGGTTCCATGAAGGATCCTGACCACGGTATCTATCCTATGGTTACATCATCATCCACACTTGCAGGATATGGTGCAGTAGGAGCAGGTATTCCTCCATATGAGATCAAGAAGATAGTAACAGTCTGCAAGGCTTACTCCAGTGCAGTAGGAGCAGGCGAATTTGTCAGCGAGATATTCGGTGACGAGGCAGATGAACTCCGTAAGCGTGGTGGAGATGGTGGTGAATTTGGTGCTACCACAGGTCGTCCGCGTCGTATGGGATGGTTTGACTGCGTTGCTTCTAAGTATGGTTGCAGAATCCAGGGAACAACTGACGTTGCATTTACAGTACTTGACGTCCTGGGATATCTGGATGAGATTCCTGTATGTGTAGGCTACGAGATTGATGGAGAGGTAACTAAGGACTTCCCTACAACTTCTAAGCTCAAGAAGGCTAAGCCTGTATACAAGGTTCTTCCGGGATGGAAGGAAAATATCAGAGGAATCAAGAAATATGAGGACCTTCCAGAAAACTGTCGTGGTTATATCGAATTTATCGAATCTGAGATAGGTTTCCCTATCACCATGGTTTCCAACGGCCCTGGAAGATCAGACATAATCTATAGATAATGATCGTAATTATCCCGCACGTATATCGTGCGGGATTTTTTTATGCACTTTGAAAGTCATCATTGCAAGGTATAGCTTTCTGGCTATATAATATATTCATGACTGTTATTAGTTACTATACGGGGGATAAATATGGATAATAACAATACAAATCAAGATAATCAGAACAGCTTAGTAGTAAGCAATCAGGGACAGCAGCTGCCTCAGAATCAACAGCCTCAGAATCAGCCGGCTCAGGATTCCAAGGTGCCGCCTCGTCAGCCATATCAGCCTGCTTACTATCCGATAGGCGCTCCGCCTCAGAAGAATCCGGAGGAACCGCTACAGTATCCTGTGCATATTAAGTCGAAGAAGCGTAATAAACCGCCACGCGGTATGAAGGGTGGTCATACCCCGATTGCACTTCCAAAGTTTCAAAAGGCCAAGAATAATGGCGGTGGTCATGGAGCAAATCGCAGCACATCAGGTGACGGACAGGGTTATACAAGCTATTCCGACAAGGCAAATGTTGTTGTAATCGGTAATTCCGGAGTAGGTAAGTCGACTCTGATCAACTCTGTATTCCGCAGTGAGGAAATGGCTGAAACTGGAATCGGCGAAGCTACAACTAAGGAGATGCGGGTCTATGAATCTGAGGATCTGAACTTCAGACTGATTGATACTATGGGCTTTGAACATGGTATCATAAGCCAGAGCAAGGCAATACTGGCTGTAAAGAAATGGTCCAAGGAAAGCATCAAGAATGATGACAGAGAGAGACAGATAAATGTAATCTGGTACTGTATTGATGGAACATCCCGTAAAATGTTCAAGAAGAACATAGACATGCTGGCAAGAGCAACTTCCGAATGGAGAAGTGTTCCAATTATAGTAGTAATCACCAAGTCTTACTCCAAGATTGAGCGAGAAGAGAATATTGCCATGGTAAAGAAGGCATTTGCCCAGCATAAGACTTTGGCAAATAACCTCAAGGCAGTTATTCCGGTGGTATCCAGAGTATATAAGATAGATGATGGTGTAAATGTTACACCTGAAGGACTTGCAGAACTCTTATGCGCTACAGAGAAGGTTATTCCTGAAGGAATAATTGCTTCTCAGAATGATATACAGGCATATGAATTTAAGCAGAAGAGAGTAATGGCACAGTCTGTTATTGCAACATCAACTGCAGCGGCAGTTACTATAGGTGCAGTTCCCATACCTATAGCTGATGGAGCATTGCTTACACCTCTTGAAGTGGGACTTATAAAGGGATTATCTCAGATATATGGAGTTGAGTTTGAGAAGAATTCGGAGCTTCTGCAGACACTTATAAATGCAGGTGCGGCTGGAATCATTGGCAAGACTGCTCTCAGTGCCCTTAAGGCTATCCCGGGAATAAATATCGCGGTATCGGCCCTCAATGCCATAGTAGCAGGCTCAGTTGTATACGTGCTTGGACAGGGAACTGTTTATGTATTTGAGAAGATATATTCCGGAGAGAAGAAGCCTTCAGATGTGGAATGGGTCAGAGGCATTATGGAATCCAATTTCGCAAAGACCTTATCCGGACAGATGGAGTTTATAATCAAGGATATATCCTTTATCCTTAATACAACAGGCAAGATAACCGCTAATGATATAATGGCAACAATTATAAAACACATGAAGAAGAGCAAGGGTTGATCACCCTTGCTC
>CAMHCL010000076.1 GCA_946183625.1 uncultured Lachnospiraceae bacterium | reverse complement strand
TAAGTGCCCAGTCAGCATTAAACATTATAGTCGGTATAATCCCTATAAATTTCGTGATTATAAGACTTGCTATTATGCATATTCCTAATGTGACCAAATAAGAATATTTTATAAACTTATATTCTTCCTCTGAAACCTCGTATTTTTCCTTTAATCCTAAAAGTCTGAGAATGAGCACTGGAATAAATATCAGAACAGTTTCCACCACCACAACAACTAAGATGATAAAAATGTAAAAAATGGCAAGTATTCCATTTACTCCATATCCCAACAGGATAACCAAAGGCGTAAAATCACTTCCATCGATCATATAATTACCATTCAGCTGTGAAGGATGGGTCATCAGACCCGAGACGCCTCCGGTCAGACTCTGTCTCCCATCAATCTCATAGGAAAAGCCAACTCCGAGATATATGCACCATATTAACAGCACAAAGAATAATATAAGTCGTATCTTAGCTGCTTTATCTAACCCCTTAAATATCTCAACCATACATTTTACCACTGCCGATTTGAAAAATCGGAGAACATTTAATCCTTAGCAGCTCATTCCACCTGAGCACTCTATAACCTGGCCGGTTACATATGCAGCTTCATCAGAAGCGAGGAAAGCTACAACCTTCGCTACATCCTCAGGCTGTCCTGCCCTGCCCAGTGCGATATTCTTAACCATCTCTGCTTTAAGATCATCTGACAGAACCTTCGTCATATCTGTCTCGATAAATCCAGGAGCAACAGCATTTACTGTAATGCCTCTGCTTCCAAGTTCCTTAGCAAGTGATTTTGTCATACCGATAACACCAGCCTTACTTGCTGAATAATTAACCTGTCCGGCATTTCCATATATGCCTACTACACTACTGATGTTAACTATACGTCCATAACGTGCCTTCATCATAGGACGAGCTGCAGCCTTCATCATATTGTAAGTACCCTTAAGATTTGTTGCTATAACAAGATCAAACTCTTCTTCTTTCATTCTCATGATCAGGTTATCTCTTGTAACACCTGCATTATTAACAAGGATATCAACTGAACCAAACTGCTCAGCAGCCTGCTTGAAGAGGTTATCACAATCCTCTGGTACAGTTACATTTGCAACAAATGCAGCGGCCTTAACGCCCTGCTCTTCTATTAACTTTATTGTTTCTTCAGCTGCCTCATTAATAACGATGTCACAGATAACTACGTTTGCGCCTTCTGAAGCAAGCTTTACGCTTATGGCACGTCCGATACCTCTGGCACCGCCAGTTACTATTGCAGTCTTGCCTTCTAAAACTTTACTCATTTTCAATCTCCTTGAATTTTCTCACCGAATATCCCAGCACATGTTTGCTCGTCACACGGCTCGCGCCTCGATTCCGAACGTAGCGGTTCTAAGGCTGTAAAATACACAGCCAAAGAACCGACGTTCTCCAACGGTTCCTTGCAGACATGTGCTGTTATATTCGCTTATAATATTTCCAGTAGTTTCTCGATGTCTTCGACAGTTTCAACACCGTAAACAGGAATGTCTGGTGTTGTCTTCTGAACGAACTTGGAAAGTGTCTTTCCTGGGCCGATTTCTACGAAAGCTTCAACTCCCATAGCAGCCATAGCCTTGATGGAATCATCAAAGTATACTGACTTCTGAACCTGCTGCTCAAGAAGTGCAGGAATAGTTTCATCAGCATTCTTCTCTCTTCCGATGCAGTTGAAGATTACAGGAACCTGCATTTCTCCAAAGCTTTCGTTCTTGAATCTATCTGCAAGAGCATCTCCGGCAGGTTTCATAAGTGATGTATGGAATGGTCCGCTTACCTTTACAGGAAGACATCTCTTAGCTCCCATTTCCTTGAGAACCTCAGCTGCCATATCAACTGCCTCAGCATCTCCTGATACTGTTATCTGTCCAGGACAGTTAAAGTTTGCTGGTTCAGCTACCAGAGCTTTACCATCAGCATCTACCTTGCCATCTGCTTCCAGCTGCTGGCGTACTTTCTCGCAACCTTCAAATATAGTATCCTTATCAAGTCCGAGCACTGCTATCATCTTGCAGTTTCTGCCAGAAACTGCGGTCTGCATTGCATTTCCCCTGAACTGCACAAGTGGTATAACCTGTTCTTCAGTAAATACACCTGATGCATAGAGTGCAGAATACTCACCCAGTGAAAGTCCTGCAGCACATACAGGCTCGATGCCAAGCTTTTTCAGAACCTTGGTCATTCCAACAGCAAATGCAACCATACATGGCTGTGTATATTTTGTCTCATTTAAAGTCTCAGCTGGTCCTTCAAAGCAGACCTTCTTGAGATCAAAGTCAACGCCCTGCACGTTATCAAATGTTTCCTTAAATTCTGGATACTTCTCATACAGATCCTGTCCCATTCCAACCTTCTGGGAACCCTGTCCTGCATATAAAAATCCTAATTTCATTAGTAATTACCTCGTATTTATTATTAATCTATGCTAATCATGAAATCAAACATAATGATCCTGTTCTTGTCCCTGTTGTAGAACATTCCAGTCTGATATTTGGTCTGTGACCCAGTCTGGGTTGCATAGTTCAGTATCTTGTACTGATCCTGATCATTTTCAAAAAAATCAGCCAGATATTCATCTAATCCTTCATTTTCAAGAAATGCTTTATCAAGATCTACATCAGATATCACAGTATGATTATCCTTGTATTCTTCAAAAACAGTCTCGTAGTCATTTCTCATCTTGATGGAGTTCTCTGCATCAAAGGAAAGAGCAGCTATATAATTCTCTTTCACAGCGCCGCATTGATACTTCATATTCTTTGAACCTTCAGGGAGACTGTCTGGGAAGAAGCTTCCGGCATCCTTTCTGAAATCTTCATAAGTCGCATATTCGGTTTCAGATTTGTCTATCCACTGATCAAAGCCGCCCAGCTTATAAACAAGAAAAACACTAAGGGCAACAATTCCAACTGCTATAAATATAAAGAAAAAAATCGCAGATTTACTGATGCTTCTGTATTTAAACATAACGTTCCCCCCGTGTAACTCTCAACGTAAAATGTTATCTACCAAGTATCTTCATTCCGTCATTATATATGTCTGCAAGTATATCAGCTACCGGACGAACCTCCTTCAGCTGTCCACATACCTGACCTGCCATTACTGATCCAGTCTTCATATCTCCGTCTGTTACGGCACGGCGAAGTCCGCCGAGTGTTATCTGCTCCAGTTCTTCTCTGGAAGCAGCCTGTGATTCAAGCTTCAGATATTCTCTTGCCATCTGGTTCTTGATTATACGTACTGGTGCATTAAGTGAACGTCCAGTTACTGTAGTACTGTTATCCTTTGACTTAATAAGCTCCTGCTTATAATTATCATGTACAGGACATTCTTCACTTACCAGCAGACATGTTCCTACCTGAACACCTATGGCACCAAGGCACATAGCTGCTGCAAACTGTCTGCCATCAGCGATTCCACCTGCAGCAATTACAGGAATATCTACACAGTCTACTATCTGTGGTACAAGAGCCATGGTTGTCATGTCACCTACATGGCCACCGCTTTCGCCACCCTCTGCTATAACAGCATCTGCTCCCTGCTTCTCAACTCTGCGGGCAAGAGCACTGCTTGCTATAACAGGAATAACTGTAGCTCCCATCTCTTTCCATTTTTCCATATATTTACCAGGAGTACCTGCACCTGTTGTTATTATCTGTATCTTCTCCTTAACCAGAAGATCAGCAATATTATCTACATCAGGATTCAGCAGCATCAGATTAACACCAAAAGGCTTATCTGTTGCCTGTCTGGCTTCATATATCTCCTGCTCTATTCTGGCAGCATCATATCCACCAGAACCTATAAGTCCGAGGCCGCCTGCATTTGATACAGCTGCAGCGAACTTACCCAGCGCTATATTTGCCATTCCTCCCTGTATAATAGGGTACTTGATCCCTAACATCTCATTTAACATCATATCTTTATACCTCGCCTTACTTGGCATTTAATACAAGCTCGTCTATATGTCTAAACTTCTCATATCTGTCCTTTGCCAGTTCAGAACCGCTCATACTCTTCATACGCTTCAGTTCTCTGACAAGCATCTCATCTATTTCTCTGTATACAAATCTAGGATTGTGATGCATTCCTCCGAGAGGCTCGCTTATGATACCATCGATTACTCCATACTTAAGAAGATCCTGAGCAGTGAGCTTCATAAGGTCACACGCCTCAGCAGCTCTGGAAGAATCTTTCCATAATATAGAAGCGAAACCTTCAGGTGATAGAACTGAGTAAACTGCATTCTCAAGCATATATACTGAGTTTGCAACTCCCAGTGCCAATGCACCACCACTGCTGCCTTCGCCTGTAACAATAGCTATAACAGGAACCTTGAGTGAACTCATTTCAGCCAGATTCCTTGATATAGCCTGGCTCTGTCCATGAGCTTCAGCATCAAGTCCCGGATATGCTCCAGGTGTATCTATAAATGTAATAATTGGTCTGCCGAACTTCTCAGCCTGTTTCATAAGTCTGAGAGCCTTACGATATCCCTCAGGCTCAGGCATGCCGAAATTATATTCCAGATTCTGATTCAGATTCTTACCTTTTCTATGACCGATAACAGTAACCGGCTCCCCGTGAAAGAGTCCTATACCACCATAAATACTTTTATCTTCCTTATTAAGTAGATCACCTCTCTGAATAAAGAAATCTTCGAAAAGTGCCTCCACATAATCATCCACCTTAGGTCTCTTCGGATTACGTGCAAGGTAAACCTTATCATGAGCAGTAAGCTGTACTGCTTCAGCTGCAACCCTGTCATACTCACCATGAAGGTCACTAAGGAGTTCTACATTTTCAGGTCCGGAAGTTACTTCTGCGATCTTACCTTCCAGCTCTGTAAGTTTTTCATCTATATCTCTAATCGAAGCCATGATTTCCTCCTCTTCTCGTGCAGCTTAAGGATCTGTGCAAGAGTATCTCTCATTTCTCCTCTAGGAACTATCTGATCAACAAATCCATGTTCTTCCAGATATTCCGCACGCTGGAATCCTTCAGGAAGCTTCTGACCTATGGTCTGTTCTATAACTCTAGGACCGGCAAAACCTATAAGCGCTCCCGGCTCAGCTAAAGTAATATCAGCAAGTGTTGCAAAGCTTGCACTGACACCACCCGTTGTAGGGTGTGTAAGGCATGCTACAAAAAGACCACCGCCCTTACTGAATTTCTGTACTGCAGCGGATGTTTTAGCCATCTGCATCAGAGACAGAATTCCTTCCTGCATTCTCGCACCGCCACTGGCAGTAAATATGATAACAGGCAGATTCATTTTATCTGCAACTTCAAATGTTCTAGTAATCTTCTCTCCAACAGCTATTCCCATGCTTCCCATGAGAAATTCGCTAGCCATTACAGCAACAACCGTCTTATAACCTTTAATTTCGCATACTCCTGAGACAACGCCCTCATCGAGCCCTGTCTTGTCCTGAAGTCCTGATATTTTCTCTGAATATTCCGGATAATTAAGCGGATTTTTAAATGGGATCTCGACGTTCAGTCTTCTGAATGTGCCAGGATCGGCCAGACTGAGTACACGTCTTTTAGCAGAAATCTTTGCATGCTTACCACATTCCGGACAAACATACAAATTCTTCTTAATCTCAGAAAGTCTAAACTCAGAATTACATCCGGAGCAGGTAAAACCTGCATCCGGATCTTTATCTTCTTCTAAGTTATCATTTGCGTTCATTACAGGTTCCAGACTTACTTTGGCAGCTTCTGTTGAAGTCTTATTCTCTTTCTTTTGCTTACCAAAATATTTCATGTCTTTCCTCCGTAGTTAAATCTTACTGATGTGACTCAACGTAATCAACAAGATCCTTAACAGTCTTAATATTTGGAAGGTCCTCGTCAGCTATTGCTACACCAACAGCATCCTCGATAGCCATACCAAGTTCTACAGCATCAAGAGAATCAGCTCCAAGATCATCTGTAAGAGATGCCTCAAGAACTACCTTATCTTCATCACAACTAAGAGTATCTACAATAACTGCCTTGATTTCTTCAAACATACCATTTTCTCCTTTTTTTTGTGTACATTATAGTGGTATTCGGTTGTCAAACCTGCAACAATTATATTATATAACAAGTAAAAGTCAATACTAATGGACTATACAAAAGTGTCATTTTGATGGTCATTTCCACATCTGGCACAGTTCATTGTCACGCCTGGCAACCTCACATATTCAATTTTCAATCTTTTTTCTTATCGTCTTCCTTCCAATCCTTGGCCTTGATCTCGCTCCTGCGAACCTTTCCACTGGATGTCTTAGGCAGATCAGTTACGAAATCTATTATCTTAGGTCTCTTATAAGAAGCCATGTTGTTCTTCAGGTATTTCATCATCTCTTTCTTAAGCTTATCTGTTTCAGTAACACCATCTATAAGAACAACCGAAGCCTTGATTGCCTGTCCTCTGATCTTATCCGGAACACTTGTAACAGCACATTCCAGAACATAAGGAAGTCTCATTATCTCATTCTCAATTTCAAAAGGACCTACACGATAGCCTGCAGACTTGATGATATCATCAACTCTTCCCACGTACCAGAGATACCCTTCTTTATCAATATAAGCTGTATCGCCTGTATGATAAAA
This sequence comes from uncultured Lachnospiraceae bacterium, assembly GCA_946183625.1. Classification (GTDB taxonomy): domain Bacteria; phylum Bacillota; class Clostridia; order Lachnospirales; family Lachnospiraceae; genus Eubacterium_Q. Next base: position 749 of record CAMHCL010000076.1, on the reverse strand, counting down.
ATCATCATGCCATACACTATCTGTCTTCTCTTTATCCATGTAATAGCCAAGGAAAAGTCCGTTCGGTATACCCGCCTTGAGATTGATCACGATCTCTCCTGTCTCGCCTACATTACATTCTGTCTGATCAGGTCTCATAACACGTATATCGTACATAGGACTAGCCTTACCCATAGAACCTGGTCTTGGAGTCATTCCTTTAAGACTGGCTATAGTAAGAGTCGTCTCAGTCTGTCCAAAGCCTTCCATGATGCTCAACCCTGTGGCTTCCTTGAATTTATAGAATATCTCAGGATTAAGAGCCTCGCCGGCTGTCGTTACATTTTTAAGAGATGACAAGTCGAACTTGCTCATATCCACATGCACAAGCATTCTATATACTGTCGGAGGAGCACAGAATGAAGTGATCTTATGCTTCTCGATCATAGATAGAATTTCCTTGGCAAAGAATTCATCATAATCGTAAGTAAATACTGGTGCCTCTGCCAGCCATTGTCCATAGAGCTTACCCCAGAGGGCCTTACCCCAGCCAGTATCACTTATTGTAAAATGTAATCCGTCCGGATCAACCTGATGCCAGTATTTAGCTGTGATATAATGGCCTAGAGCATACTTGTAGCTATGTGTCGCCATCTTAGGATATGAAGTAGTTCCCGATGTAAAGAACATAAGCATCGGGTCATTTCCACAAGCAGTATTTGCAGTTCTTCTGAACTGCGTAGCGAAGAATCTGATATCACGATTATAAT
>CAMHCL010000075.1 GCA_946183625.1 uncultured Lachnospiraceae bacterium | reverse complement strand
ACATATAGCTATTGTTTTTGCTGCCATAAATTATCTCCCTTCTTAGTTATTCATATTTCTTTGAATAATAAGAACTTATAGCTATTAAACCCCTTGATACATTCATTCGTCAAAAGTGCAACCCGCCTAAATAATTGTACTTTGCACATTTGTATTTAACATTTCCTCCAGGGGGAAAAAGTTAAAGCTGACACAGAAAAAGGAGCCTATATCACTATAAGCTCCTATCATTCCATCTAACTTTTATGCCCGGGGCATAAAAGTTGTTTCCACTTATTCAATTATTCCTTAGCCTTCTATTTTAGCGGTTTTTCCTCTGCCCCATAAAATTGAACACATACTGCACCGCATAAAATGCGGTGCATTACATAGACTTACGTCATTATTACTTTATTACATGAACCCATCCTTCAGGTCCTTCGATCTTGCACATCTGGATACCTGTAAGTGTATCATAGAGCTTCTTGATCTTTGGTCCTACATTTCCATCAGCACTGCCAGGGAATACGATTTCCTTGCCGTGATCATTAATGCATCTAACAGGTGATATAACTGCAGCTGTTCCGCAGAGACCACACTCATCGAATGATGGAACTTCGTCAAGATATACTTCTCTCTCTTCAACTTCCATTCCCAGATATTCCTTAGCAACAACCTCAAGAGATCTTCTTGTTACTGAAGGAAGTATACTTGATGACTTAGGTGTTATGAACTTATTATCCTTTATAAAGATAACATTTGCTCCACCAGTCTCTTCTATCTTAGTTCTAGATGCAGGATCCAGATACAGGTTCTCATCAAATCCCTTCTTGTGAGCATCAACTATTGCATGAAGTGACATAGCATAGTTAAGACCTGCCTTGATATGACCTGTTCCGTGAGGAGCTGCTCTATCGAAATCACTTATTCTGATTGTGATTGCCTTGGCGCCACCCTTGAAGTAAGGTCCAACAGGAGTTGTAAGAATTCTGAACTGATATTCATCAGCCGGCTTAACTCCGATAACTTCATTAGAACCAAACATAAATGGTCTGATATATAATGTAGCACCTGAACCATATGGTGGAACCCAGTCCTCATTTGCAAGTACTACCTTATCTACAGCATCCAGGAATCTCTCTGCTGGGAATACTGCCATCTCAAGTCTCTCTGCAGTATCAACCATTCTCTGAGCGTTAAGGTCAGGTCTGAATGTAACTATATGACCATCCTCTGTCTCATATGCCTTAAGTCCCTCAAAACATGACTGTGAATAATGAAGCACGCATGCACACTCGCTCATAGTAATATTATGATCAGGTGTGATTATACCGTCATCCCACTTGCCATCCTTAAAATTTGATACGTAGCTCGCATCAGTCTGTACATAACCAAAACCGAGCGAACCCCAATCTATATCCTTCTTTGCCATAGATACACATCTCCCATCTACTTTAGATTTTACAATACATGATAAATATATCACACTTATATAGTTTACTTTGTAAGATTTTAATGTCAAGAGAAATTTTTTGTGATAAAATAGCTGTGTTTATTAAATTCTATAGGAAAAATAATAACTTACAGAAAGGCTTAAGTATGTATAAAGTAGACTTTACAAAGCCATGTCATGCACATTTCATCGGTATAGGCGGTGTCAGCATGAGTGGTCTCGCAGAAATACTTAACAAGGAAGGTTTTAAAGTATCCGGATCAGATGCATCTGAGTCAGCTACGACAAAGCATTTGTCTGATATGGGTATAGAAGTAAAGATTGGCCAGGTTGCTGATAACATAACCGACGACATCAGTTTCGTTGTTTATACAGCAGCCATAAGACCTGAAAATCCGGAATTTCAGGCTGCAGTAAATGCAGGCATTCCAATGCTTACCAGAGCTGAGTTCCTCGGTCAGATCATGGACAACTACAAGTACAGCATTGCTGTAGCAGGTACTCACGGCAAGACAACAACAACTTCAATGCTGGCACATGTACTTCTGGCAGCTGATACAGATCCTACTATATCTATAGGTGGAAATCTCCAGATTATAAATGGAAATATCCGTGTCGGTTCTTCTGATTATTTCGTAACAGAAGCATGCGAGTACACAAACAGCTATCATTCATTCAAGCCATATATAAGTATCATACTTAATATAGATAATGATCATATGGACTTCTTCAAGACTATGGAAAATGTAGTGGCTTCTTTCTCCAAGTTTGCTACTCTCACACTTCCAGGTGGTGTTGTCATCATGAATGGTGATTCTCCATATCTTCCACAGATAAAGGAAGCTGCTCATGAGAAGAACATACGTCTTATCACCTTCGGCCTTGGCGAAGACAATGATTATCGTGCTGTAAATATCACTCTTGATGACTTCGGTCATCCTTCATATGATCTCTATGTAGATGGTAAGTATCAATCTACTATTAACTTAGCTGCTACAGGACAGCATAATGCTGCTAACTCATTAGCTGTTATCGCCGCAGCACATTTTATAGATATAGCAGATGATGCCATTAAGGAAGGGCTTAAATCCTGCCACAGTGCTGACAGACGTTTCCAGCATGTAGGTACATATAAAGGCGAACTTGAACTTATAGATGATTACGCTCATCATCCAACTGAGATAGAAGCAACTCTTAAGGCTGCTAAGGAGATTGCCAAGGGTGATGTATGGGTTGCATTCCAGCCTCATACATATTCACGTACCAAGGCTCACCTGAAGGATTTCGCAAGAGTCCTCTCTATCGCAGACCACGTTCTGCTGGCCGATATATATGCTGCAAGAGAGCCATTTGACGAGACTATTTCAGCCAGAGATATAGAAGCCGAAATCAAAAAACTCGGTTCAGAAGCAATTTATATGGGCGATTTTGAAAGCATTAAAAATTATATAAAAAATAATTACGCAAACAATGATATGTTAATAAGTATGGGTGCCGGAAACATCAATGAAGTATGCAAAGAACTGGCTTCCGAGTAACTTATCAACAATATCCACAAATTTTTCCCCATTATTTGAGGGAACAAATTGATCATTTATCAACAAACCTGCGACCCAGGCTGACACAAGCCGGGTCGCATTTTATATGTGCTGACAAAGGGTGCTTTCTGAAATATCCACATTATCAACAGAATCAACACAAGGTTTACATCAGTCTAAACATCACTTCGGGTGTTTGCAATTAGCATTTAAGCTTGTTATAATCCACATACAGTTCTAGTTTTGAGAGTTTAAGGGGGTTAGCTAAACTCATGACATCAATTAAAATATCAAGTGAAAATGACGGTTCCACAGCCATTTCCAACTTTTTTATAGATTACTACATGGTAGATGCAAACGGCGATTTTGTGAAACTATACCTGTTCCTTGCAAGGCTGTGCAGTTCAGGTCGATCTATGACAGTTGAAGATATAGCAGACAGTTTAAATTGTACTGAGAAGGATGTGTGCCGCGGCATACGTTACTGGATCCGGGAGGACGCGCTGAAGCTGTCATATGATGATGACAACAATATCACAGGCATTATAATGCTTGATCTGAAGGCTCCTGAGTCAGACCAGATAATCAAGTTAAATGTACTGGATTTTAAGAGCGGTCGCGCTGACGATAGTTCTGCAGCAGCGGCTCCAAAGGAGGAAGATGCAGAAGTAAGCAAGGCTCCTCGTAAGAAGTCTCCTACTCCGGAAACTCTGTCCAGCATGCTGGAGGATCCAAATATCTCCGACCTGGTCAGCGAGGCAAATGCATACTGCAACAGGACCATAGCACAGAAAGACATTGCTTCTATCATCTATATATATGATCAGCTTTCGTTTTCCTTTGACTTGTGCGAATTCCTTCTGGAATACTGTGCGTCCGTAGGAAAAACGAATTTCAACTATATAGAAGCTGTTGCACGTAACTGGTATGAAAATGGCATTACCACAAGAGAAGATGCTGAGAATTATTCAGTTAAGTACTTCACCATCTATTCAAGGATCATGAAGCAGCTGGGGATCACAACACGTACTTTCCCTGCTCCTGCAGAGAGAGAATTCATAGATGTGTGGGTAAATGAGTATGGATTCAGTGATTCCATTATTATCGAAGCTTGCCGCCGTGCTGTTCTTAACAGTCCTAATTCAGCAAACTTCCAGTATGTGAACGGAATACTTTCAAGCTGGTACGCTTCTCACGTTAAATCATTTTCTGACATACTTGCTCTAGACGAAGCTCATAAGAAGAAAAAGTCAGGTTCATCCGGCAAGAAGTCAACGACCTCAGGGAACGACTTCAACCAGACTGACATGAGTGATGCATTAACAGAGATTGAAAATCTATATATGAGTGGAGTAAAAGTACAGTGATAAGCAGTAATATCGATAAAACAAATCTTGCCGATTACTATAGTCGGCTCAGAACAAGAAATGAACTGCTTCGGTTAAACCGGGTAGACGAAGTATATGATAAGATTCCAGAGATTGAATCCATTGATCAATATATAGCTTCCATCTCCCTGGACGAAGCAAAGAGACGAATACTCTCACCAGGCAGTTCAAATCCCGAAGTAGCCACCAAGTTGAAGGAACTGGCTAAGAGGAAAGAAGCTATATTGGTGGAAAATGGCTATAAACCGGATTATCTGGATCCTATTTATACCTGTTCCCGATGTATGGATACAGGATGGATCGGCGACAAGGAATGCACCTGCGCCAAGAAGATAAGAACATCTGATCTGTATAAGAGTTCAAATCTGCGATATATCCTTAAGGAGGAAAACTTCGATAAGTTTTCTCTGGATTACTACAGCACCGAACCTTATAAGGATTCAAAATCAGGGAAAAGCCTTCCCAGTCCGCGGGATAACATGAAAAAAAAGCTGGAAGATGCAAAAAATTTTGTAGATACATTTGACACCAGCTTCAAAAATATATTAATATACGGCGAGACCGGTCTTGGAAAAACATTTTTATCAAATTGCATTGCCAGTGAACTTCTGGAGTCAGGTCACAGTGTTCTGTACCTATCTGCAAATGAGTTATATGAAAATGTAATCTCCAAGTACATCATGTCCAAAGATGATAGAACTGCGATCCAGCCTATATATGATTATGTTTATAACAGTGATCTCCTGATCATAGATGATCTGGGTTCCGAAGTAATCAATTCCTTCGTTCGTTCCCAGACATTTGAAGTAATAAACAATCGTATACTGAATCGTAAATCTACAGTCATTTCCACTAACCTGGATCCACATCTTCTGACAGACAGATACACGGAAAGGGTTATGTCACGACTGGTAGATAATTATGATTTCTATTATCTATATGGAACAAACATCCGTTACATACGGAAGAAAAACCAATTTAAGCATCATGTATAGCATATCCACGGAGGACTAAAAAATGCCAGATCAAAGTAAACTTATCACCGTACCAGTAGGAACGCTCTCTATCATACCTCTGAGAAGCTCTGAGAAGCTTATCAAGACAGTAGACAGCTACATCTCCAGATGGAGAAAAGAGAGAGAACATCTGAACACTGAGAATTTCATGTTCAATGGTTATGTAAAGGATTCCTACATACTTGAATCCAAATGTCCTAGATTCGCTTCAGGTGAAGCCAAGGGAACTATCAAGGATTCTGTTAGAGGTACTGACCTGTATATCATCGCAGACGTTACAAACACCGGTCAGCGCTACAATCTATACGGTGAATGTGTACCTATGACACCTGACGAGCATTATGCAGATATAAAGCGTATCATCGCAGCTGCCTGCGGCAAGGCAAGACGTATCACAGTCATCATGCCATTCCTGTATGAATCCAGACAGCACAAGCGTAACAGCAGAGAATCACTGGACTGCGCTATCGCACTTCAGGAACTCGTAGCTATGGGCGTATCAAACATCATCACATTTGATGCTCACGACCCAAGAGTACAGAACGCTATTCCAACCAGCGGATTTGAAAGCCTGATGCCTACATATCAGTTTATCAAATGTCTTCTTAAGTCAACACCTGACCTGGAGCTTGACAACGACCACATGATGATCATAAGCCCGGACGAAGGCGCTATGCACAGAGCTATCTACTTCGCAAACCACTTCGGTGTAGACGTAGGTATGTTCTATAAGAGACGTGATTATTCAAGAATTGTAAATGGCAAGAATCCTATCGTGGCACATGAATTCCTCGGTGATTCAGTTGAAGGTAAAGACGTTATCATCATCGATGATATGATCGCATCCGGAGAAAGTATGCTGGATGTAGCCAGACAGCTCAAGGCACGTAAGGCTAAGCGTGTGTTCTGTCTCGCAACCTTCGGTCTGTTCACTGCCGGACTTGAAATATTTGACAAGGCTCATGAAGAGGGTATCTTCGATAAGGTTATCACGACAAATGTAATCTATCAGAAGCCTGAGCTCTTCGAGCGTGACTGGTATATGTCAGCTGACCTGGCTAAGTATATGGCAATTCTTATCGACCATCTGAATCATGACGCTTCTATCAGTGATCTTCTGGATCCTACAGTTCGTATCCAGTCAAGGATCAATGAATATAAGCAGAATCATACTATTACAGATAATTTCGACAGAATTCCTTCAAAGGATAAGTTCTAATTAATATACAGCACAAAACGCCTGCACCGTAACTCGGTACAGGCGTTTTTTACGCATCAATCTTCATTTTACGTTTTTTACGCTAATGTCACAGTATATGAAAAGCATAACTGACAATTATCATAGTGAGCAGTATCAATTCCATACTGATCACATTTATTATATGCCTCTTTCTCTCAACGCTTATATTAGCTATAAATTCACGAATGAGTGCATTTATAGTAAAATACCATTTAGTCTTGCAGCCTACTCCTGAAGCCTTGATTCCTACAGTATTCGCTATATTTCCGCTTCGGAATACATGATAACCGGCGGTTGAAAAAGCAATCTTAGCATTATCACAGTCCTTTTCAATAACCTGTTTTGAATACTTCATATTCTCATAGGTTGATGTAGACTTATCCTCCAGAAGTATATGGTCTTCAGAAACACCATTTTCTGTCAGATAATTCCTTATAGACTCGGCTTCTGAGATTATTTCGTCCTCTCCCTGTCCGCCTGATGCTACAAACTTTATATCCTTTCCAGACTTATCCTTCTGTCTGTTGGCAAACCATATTGCCCTGTCTATCCTGTCACTGAGCAGCGGTGTAGGTGTTCCGTCACTTCTCAGTCCACAGCCCAGGATGATCATGTAATCCTTATCATATCCGGGAATATGTCTTGCAGCCATTATCGTACTAAACAGAGTACCAAGAAGCATGCATTCAAAATAAGAAAGCAATGTAGTTATTGAGATTTCAATGAAGAATTCTACATGTATTCCTGCATATGAATGGACATCGACCATTGAATCAATAATATAAAAAACAAAGATTTCTAAAAAAGATGCAACTATGATCAAAAAGCCCACAATAAATCCCAGAGTATTAATTACA
>CAMHCL010000074.1 GCA_946183625.1 uncultured Lachnospiraceae bacterium | reverse complement strand
CTGCACCGGTAGTTCACGACAAAGTCTGCGATAAGGAAGAAATGGAAGCTGTAGTTAAGAAGTTTCTTGGATAAGAAAGACAATATAATAACAGTAGTTCGCTTGTACCATCCTACTATAAAAAACTAGGACTTTTAGACATCAGGATGCAAGCTGCACCCTGGTGTCTATTTTAAGGAGATTTTATGTACGTATTAAAAACAAGATCAGATTTCGACAGTGCACATTTTCTAAAAGGTTATGAAGGTAAATGTGCCAACATTCACGGCCATCATTGGTTAGTGGAAATTCAGATCAGAGGAGAAGAGGTTAAGAGTGAAGGCTCTCATAGAGGAATGCTCGTAGATTTCTCTGACCTCAAGGAAGATCTCAGAGAGGAGACTTCCAGAATGGATCACGCTCTTCTCTACGAAGCAGGTTCACTGAAGGAGAAAACTCTGGAGGCTCTTCGCGAAGAGGGGTTCCTTCTTATAGAGTTTCCGTTCAGACCTACCGCAGAGAATTTCGCTAAGCATTTCTATGATTACATGACTTCGAAGGGTTATGACGTAGCGCGTGCCGAAGTATATGAGACACTTGATAACTGCGCCATATATGAAGGTGAAAACCATGATTAAATACAGGATTGCGGAAAGCTTCATTAGTATAAATGGCGAAGCATCAAGAGCGGGAGAGCTGGCTCTCTTTATAAGGTTTGCAGGCTGCAATCTAAATTGCAATTATTGCGATACCGAATGGGCAAATAAACCCGACGTGGAAGTGACAGAGAGAACAGCCAGACAGATGATCGATATGATCAGAGAAGCAGGCGTGTCAAATGTGACTATTACGGGAGGAGAACCTCTGATACAGCCGGGAATCGTAGATCTCCTAAGTGAATTAAGAAAGCTTGCGGATGAAACCGGAATAAGATTCGAGATAGAGACTAATGGAGCGGTGGATATAAAACCGGCCATTGAAGCATTTCCGGATTGCTCCATTACTTTGGATTACAAATGTCTCGGCAGCGGAATGGAGAAGTTTAACCACCTGGATAATTACCGGTTGGTAAGACCTATTGATTCTGTGAAGTTCGTGGTGAGTGATGAAGCGGATATGGATAAGATGCGTGAGATAGTGGAAGAGTACGATCTCACTAAGAAGTGCAAGGTATATGTAAGTGCGGTTTTCAACAGGATAGATCCTGAGGAAATTGCAAGATATATGATAGATAACAGACTTAATGATTATAAATTACAGCTCCAGATACATAAGTATATCTGGGATCCTGAAGAAAGAGGTGTATGATGGCAGTAGATCAGGCTAAGGTAAGAAAGCATATAAGAGGATTGATCGAAGCAATTGGTGAAGATCCAGACAGAGAAGGCCTTGTTGAAACTCCGGACAGAGTAGCAAGAATGTATGCAGAGATTTTTGAAGGCATAAGCTATTCAAATGATGAGATAGCCGAGATGTTCAACAAATCATTTGAAGCTCCGGTATCAGATGATATGGTTCTGGTTAAGGATATAGAGATATTCAGCTACTGCGAGCATCATATGGCTCTTATGTATGATATGAATGTGGCTGTTGCATACATTCCAAGAGGCAGAGTCATCGGCCTCAGCAAGATAGCACGTATTGCTGACATGGTTGGAAAACGTCTTCAGCTTCAGGAAAGGATCGGAACCGATATAGCTTATATTATGGAGAAGGCTACAGGTTCACCTGATGTGGCAGTGGTTATATCCGGAAAGCACAGCTGTATGACTGCAAGAGGTATCAGGAGTATGAATTCCCAGACCATCACTACTACATTCCGTGGAGCATTCAGAGATGATCAGGAATTGCAGGACAGACTTATGTCCAGGCTTGATAGCAGGAAGGGAAGATATAATGAAGAATAAATCAGAAGCATTAGTAGTGATAAGCGGTGGACAGGACAGTACAACCTGCCTGCTTTGGGCATTGAAGAGATATGAGAAGGTAACTACCATATCCTTCGATTATGGCCAGAGACATAAACTCGAACTTGAATGCGCAGCTGAGATATGCAAGGAACTTGGTGTAGAGAATACAGTTGTAAACTTAAGTTCGTTAAATGAACTGGCTCCGAATTCACTTACCAGAAGCGATATGAAGGTAGATGAGGATGCTCCGGAGACCGGCACACCGAATACATTTGTAGAAGGAAGAAATATGGTATTTCTTACTTATGCAGCAATATTCGCCAAGACACATGGCATCACTGATATAATAACAGGAGTATCAGAAAGTGATTTTTCAGGATATCCTGACTGCAGAGATATATTTATCAAATCTCTCAACACTACGCTGAATCTTGCCATGGATTATGATTTTGATGTAATAACTCCGCTTATGTGGATAGATAAGGAACAGACCTGGGAGCTGGCTGATAAGTTGGGTGGTTTTGACCTGGTAAGAGAGAAGACACTTACATGCTATAATGGTATTAAGGGTGATGGCTGTGGTAATTGCCCAGCATGTAAACTCAGAAAAAGAGGCTTGGACAGATATTTATCAAGGAGATAGACATGAAGATGAAGCTACTATTTATAGTTAATCCAAAAGCCGGTCGCAACGTTATCAAGGACGACATGATAAGTATTATAGAAATTTTTTCGAATGCTGGTTATGAGGTGACGGTCTATCCTACAAAGGGAAGACTGGAAACTGAAGAGTATGTATTTCATAATGCTGAGAAGTTTAATCTGGTAGTATGTGCAGGTGGAGATGGTACTCTTGATAATACCGTTGGTGGTATTATGAAGCTTGAGAGAAGCATTAAGAGACGTATTCACATGGGATACATCCCTTGCGGTACTACAAATGATTATGCCAGAAGTCTCAGGATGAGCCTGGATCCTATAAAAGCCGCAAAGGATATAGTTGAAGGGGATATCTGTCATTTTGATGTGGGAAGACTTGAAGATACCTTCTTTATATATATAGCTGCCTTCGGTGCTTTTACAGACATTTCATATTCAACACCTCAGAATATGAAGAATTCCTTAGGACATGCTGCCTATGTGCTGGAAGCCCTCAGGAATCTGGCAAGTATCAAGAATTACCATTTAAGAGTTTGGTACGATGGGGAATTGGTAGAGGGTGATTTTGTATTTGGGCAGATCACCAATTCACTTAGCGTGGGCGGTTTCAAGAATATAGGATCCAAACAGATGTCCTTCTCTGATGGCTTGTTTGAGTCGGTTCTGATCAAGAATCCTGAGAATCCTATAGAACTTCAGAGAATAGTAAATGCGCTTGTAATGGATGAGTTAGATGACGAGATGATCATATATCGTAAGGCATCCAGAATAGTTATAGAATGTGACGATCTTCTTCCATGGACTTGTGATGGCGAGTTCGGTGGAGAGTACAAGACTACAAGAATCACAAATATCAGGAAGGCTGTTTCTATGACCCTTAAGGATAAGACAGCCTATCTTGCTTGATTTAATAGTAGAAATGTCATATAATCCATGTAACTATGTGCTTTTACAAGTAGGAGTATGTTATGAAGAAATTGCTTAGGGAGTGCGATAGGATTATAGTGCTCCTGTTAAAAACAATTTTGTATCTGGCTCTGTTTTGGATATTTTATAGATTGTATGCCGTTTTTAACTGGCAGCTGCTTGTTAAAACAGGTAACAGAACCATGGCCGTAACAATCCTCAGCTATATGTTTGCAGGATATCTTTTCGTTAAGATATATGGTGGATACGATATAGGCAAGAGGAAGAACAAGCCTATTATTATATCACTGTCACTGGCGGCCATTCTTACAGATATAGTTGCATATTTGATGCTCTCAGTCATGAACACAAACGAAAATAACAACAGGTTATTTATGTTTGAACAGCCATGGCTTCTTTTGGTAGTTATCGCTTTGCAGATGTTTCTTATTTTTGTCTGGGTTCATTTCGGAAACTGGGCATTCTTCAAGATACATGATCCTGAGAGATGTCTGATAATCACATCTTCTCAGAGATCCCTTAATGAGATCAGCAGATGCGTAAAGAAGTACAGACTTCAGTACAATATCAGTCGTAATGCTGATTACAGAAATGAGAATCTGAAAGAAATTATTCCACAATACGACACAATATTTATATATGATGTTCCTGTTAAGGAGAGAACAGAGATAGCACAGTTCTGCTATCAGAGCATGAAGAATGTATATATCAATCCTGAAATGGCAGATGTTGTTGAGAGAGATTCTAATCATGTCATGCTGGATGATGTATCACTGCTTGAGCTCTCCACACTTGGACTTACTGCAGAACAGAGATTTATTAAAAGAGTTTCGGATATAATAATATCATCTCTGGCGCTTATCATCTTTTCGCCTGTGCTTCTTGTGTCTGCCATTGCCATCAAGATAGAAGATGGTGGTCCAGTGTTTTTCAAGCAGAACAGAGCGACACGTGGTGGTAAGATATTCTCGGTATATAAGCTGCGTACTATGAGACAGGATGTTGATAATTATGTATCTACCGTTGATGATGACAGGATCACAAAGGTGGGTGCTTTTCTGCGTCGTTTCAGACTTGATGAGATTCCTCAGTTTTTAAATGTACTTGGCGGCGATATGAGTATAGTAGGACCACGTCCTGAAATGCTTGCCAATATATTTAACTATACAACAGAGCTTCCTGAATTTGAGTACAGACTCAGGGTTAAGGCTGGTATTACCGGATATGCTCAGATAGCGGGTAAGTATAATACTTCTCCTAGAGATAAGCTGGTACTGGACCTTATGTATATCGAGGAGTACAGCTTCTGGATGGATGTGAAGCTTATATTCCAGACCTTAATTGTTGTATTTAAGAATGATTCAACAGAGGCCTTTGATGTGGAGAACAAGCCTCCTGTTAAGGTGGAGAAGAAGGATCATAGAAGACAGACCTATACATATAGGAAGGACTATATGGTAGAGAAGACTGATAATATGATACCTGAGAAAAAACAAGTTCGCAGAGTGAATGGAAAGAGATGATAGATATTCTTCTGGCGGCATATAATGGTGCCGAATATATAGGTGAACAGATAGAGTCCATACTGGATCAGGAACTGACAGTCGATATGAAACTTAAGGATATCAGACTGATCATAAGAGATGATGGCTCTTCCGATAACACCTTGGAGTTAATCAGAAAATATAAAGAGAAGCAGGAAGCCTCAGACGGGATTCAGATAATCCTGGCTGAAGATAATGAGCCTACCGGCCGCCCGGCGGCGAATTTTCAGAAGCTGCTTGCTATGTCTGATGCAGACTATGTAATGTTCTCTGATCAGGATGACATATGGAATTCACGAAAGGTGATACTGACATATGCATTTATGAAAAAGAAAGAAGAGGAGTTAGGAGATAAGGATACTCCTGTTCTTGTGCATACAGACCTTAGGGTGATAAATGAAACCGGTGAGAAGATATCGGATTCTTTTTATGAGATGCAGAAACTGCCTGAGGACGACAGTCTGAATCATCTGCTGATTCAGAATACTGTAACGGGCTGTACAATGATGCTTAATAAATGTGCTGCAAATATGCTGAAACAGGCTCCGGCATCGGAGATGGTTCTCCAACATGATCAGTATGCAGCCGTTATGACAGCCGCAACGGGACATGTATATCTGCTGCCTATGCCCCTTATAAGTTACAGACAGCATGGAGATAATGCTGTGGGTGCTATGGAGGCCGGATCCTCTGAAGATATAAAAAGAAGAACGGCTTCAGGTAAGAGCAAATTCCGTGATGATATGGAACTCAGCTACAAGCAGGCAGAGTACATTTTAAACAGATACAGGGGCGCCATCGCAGCAGCCGGCGGGAATGAAAGGCTTGCAATGATGGAGGATTATGCAGCCCTTAGTGAGGTGAGCCCTTCAGTCAGACGAAAGGTGTACAAGAAGTATGGCATCTATAAGTCTGGCGGAGTCAAGAAGATAGTACAGAAGTTGTGGTGCTAGATTTTCAAAAGTGGATTGATCCTATTCTGATAAAATATTAGTGGTGAGAATGATGAAGATTACAGGAAGTATTGTTACACATAATAATTCCAGAACAATTTATGACTGTATATCCGGTATTCTGAAGAATACTAAGGATAGAGACTATGATTTCAGACTCTATGTATATGATAATAATTCTGAGGATGACACAGTATCGATCATAGTTAAGAATTTCCCTGAAGTTACAGTTATCTGTGACGAGGATAACAGGGGATTTGGCTATGGGCATAATGCCATTATGAAGAAGGTTCGTTCAGATGTTCATATGGTTATCAATCCGGATGTAGTAGTAGATATGGATACTATTGGTATCCTGGCAAAATATATATCAGAGCATGATGAGGTTGGCCTCGTAACTCCGAGGGTGCTTAATCGTGATGGTTCGGAGCAGTATCTTCCGAAGTATTGTCCTACCATCAGATATACAGGAATGAGTAAGCTGCCTGGCTTCCATTATCTGAGAAGACGTTATACCAGACAGAATGAGAAGTTTGAGAAACCGACGGAGATTGAATTCTGTACAGGATGCTTCTTTGCAGTGAGAACTGATTATATTAAGAAGATGCGTGGATTCAGCAACAGATATTTTATGTATTGCGAGGATTCGGACCTGTCCAGACGTGTCATGAAGGATAATAAGAAAATCATCTTTTATCCTGATGCATATATATATCATGATTGGAAGAGAGATAATACCAACAACTTTGTGGGAATGAAGCGATTTATAAAGTCATTGCTTGTATATTTCCATAAGTGGGGTTGGGAGTTTTAATAACAAAGGAGATAAAACATGAGTACAACAGACAGATATGTAAGCCCATTATCAGAGAGGTATGCAAGCAGAGAGATGCAGTATATATTCTCTCCTGACAAGAAGTTTAAGACATGGAGGAAACTCTGGATAGCTCTTGCAGAGGCAGAGAAGGAGCTGAATCTTCTGGGCGAAGATGGAGAACCTCGTATTACTCAGGAAATGATAGATGAGTTAAAGGCTCATGCTGAAGAGATAGATTATGAGATGGCAAAGGCTGAAGAGGCTAAGGTAAGACATGATGTTATGGCTCATGTTCATACATATGGTTTCCAGTGCCCTAAGGCTGCAGGTATCATCCATTTGGGAGCTACCAGCTGCTATGTAGGTGATAATACAGACGTTATCATAATGACTGAAGGACTTAAACTTGTACGTAAGAAGCTGTTAAATGTAATTAATGAGCTTTCCAAGTTCGCTATGGAATACAAAGATCTTCCTACTATTGCCTTCACACATTTCCAACCTGCACAGCCTACTACTGTAGGTAAGAGAGCAACTCTTTGGCTGAACGAGCTCTATATGGATCTTCAGGATGTAGAGTACATGATCTCCCAGCAGAAGCTTCTGGGGTCAAAGGGAACTACAGGTACACAGGCTTCCTTCTTAGAGCTTTTTAACGGTGATCATGAGAAAGTTAAGAAGCTTGATAAGCTTATAGCTGAGAAGATGGGCTATGATGATGTATATCCAGTATCAGGTCAGACATATTCACGTAAGGTAGACAGCCGTGTGTTAAATGTACTGTCCGGCATAGCTCAGTCTGCTCATAAGTTTTCAAATGATATAAGACTGCTTCAGCATCTGAAGCAGATAGAAGAGCCTTTCGAGAAGAATCAGATCG
>CAMHCL010000073.1 GCA_946183625.1 uncultured Lachnospiraceae bacterium | reverse complement strand
ACGTTGAGGGCTATCAGTACACGCCATCCGGCTATGTCGACGGCATCCCAACCCAAGTTGACTTAGATGTGTGGATGAGATAGGATAGATTGTCATCTACATTACACTTGACATCTACTCTATTTACTAGCTAGGATGTATTTCCAATAGAAAAAAGTAAATAAATAATTACGCAACGAAAAAAATAACAGCACTATATCTGCTCGTCACGCGGCTCGCGCCTCAATTCCGAACGTAACGGTTCTAAGGCTGTAAAGTACACAGCCAAAGAACCGACGTTCTCCAATGGTTCCTTGCAGGTATAGTGCTGTTATTTTTTTGTCCACTTTATTATTAGTGCTTTTTATATGTGCTTTGCTTTCTGCTGATAATTTTTTATTTTTTTGATTTATCGCTCCATCTTCCAGATCTCTGCAGAGTATGGTGCCAGTTCGGAGCCACCACCAAAATCGTGAAGCGTTCCTGTAATGAGTTCGTCTGCCTGGCCGCAGCCTGCATCGAAGTGAGCTGTAAATGGCTGGTCTGATGCATTTATTGCTACCAGCACACGCTCGTTATCTGTCTTACGTTCGAATATACATTGATGATTTGTGAGGACCACGCTGCGGAAACTTCCGTAGTTAAGAGCCTCGCTGTTTTTCTTTATTTCAGCCAGCTTCGCGATGAAGTCTGTAAGCTCATTCCATTCCGGTTTATCGAAGCATGCTCTCAGTGCTGGGTCACCATCTTCCTTACGGGCTTCGGTTCCCCATTCGCTTCCATAATATATACAAGGTATACCAGGCATTCCGAAGGAGAGTGCATACACCAGAGGCAGATGCTTCTTGTTGCTGAGTATGCTGGCGATTCTTGTAACATCATGATTATCTACAAAGGATAAGAGATGCATATTCTTATAGCGGCACCAGTCTTCAGGACCGAACTGCTGCATAAGGGAATGGATTATCTCGAACATGTTCATGCTGTTGAAGCTGGAGTAGAGTCCTTTATAGCATGCGTAATTTGTACAGCTGTCCAGCATGCCTTCTCCTACGAACTGAGCATAATCGCCGTGAAGCAGCTCGCCCAGGAGCAGGAACTCATCTTTGAGACCTAAAGTGAATTCCTTCAGATTATGTATAAAGCCTCTGTCGAGACAGTAGGCTACATCAAGTCTCAGACCATCTATATCAAAATAATCAACCCAGTATTTGATCTTATCGAAGAGGTGATCTACAACAGCAGGATTCTGGAGATTCAGCTTGACCAGATCGTAGTTGCCTTCCCAACCTTCATACCAGAAACCGTCATTGTAATTTGAATTACCATCAAATGAGATGTGGAACCAGTCCTTGTATGGAGAATCCCATTTCTTCTGACGTACGTCTTCGAAAGCCCAGAAACCGCGGCCTACATGATTGAATACACCATCAAGAACCACCTTGATATCTTCTGCATGTAGAGCCTCAACAACCTTCTTAAAGTCTTCATTTGTTCCAAGGCGCTTATCTATAAGACCGTAATCCCTGGTGTTATAGCCATGTGTATCGGATTCGAAAACAGGGGAGAAATATATCGCATTAATTCCGAGTTTCTTCATATGAGGAATCCAGTCGATAACCTTCAGTATCCTATCTGTAAGTATTCCATCATTTTCAAATGGAGCTCCTGTAAAGCCCAGTGGATATATCTGATAGAATACAGCTTCATTGTACCACATAATTAGTACCTCCTTTTGCTTGTGACTTGCACATTGGTTACGCAGGAACCGCTATTTATTATACCAAAAAACTGCACAAAAGCCAAAATTCAGATTTTACACATTTTATATTGTAAATGGTGATTGAAAATGCTAGAATAAACGCGGTATGCATAATAAAAACGCAAAATTATCATAGATGAGGAGAATATAAAATGGCACAGAAGATAAGTTTTAACTTCGATAATACTAAGTTCATGGCTTCAGATGCTGATGTTGAAGCTATTAGAAGCAGAGTTGAAGCAGCAAAGGAAACTCTTGTAAATAAGACAGGTGAAGGAAATGACTTCCTGGGATGGATCGACCTGCCAGTTAATTATGATAAGGAAGAGTTCGCAAGAATCAAGGAAGCAGCTAAGAAGATTCAGAGTGATTCAGACGTGCTTCTCGTTATAGGTATCGGCGGTTCTTACCTTGGTGCCAGAGCAGCTATCGAAGCACTCAGACATTCTTTCTATAATTCAGTATCAAAGGAGATCCGCAAGACTCCTGAGATCTACTATTGTGGTAATAACCTTAGCTCAACATATATCAGCGAGCTGGTACAGGTTATTGGCGACAGAGATTTCTCAGTAAATGTAATCTCTAAGTCGGGTACAACAACAGAGTGTTCTGTTGCATTCCGTCTCTTCAAGCAGATGCTGGAGAAGAAGTATGGCAAGGCTGAGGCAGCTAAGAGAATATATGCAACAACTGATAAGTCAAGAGGAGCTCTTAAGACTCTTGCAGATTCAGAGGGTTATGAGACATATGTAGTTCCTGATGATGTAGGTGGAAGATTCTCAGTTCTTACAGCAGTTGGTCTTCTTCCAATCGCAGTTTCAGGTGCTGATATAGATAAGCTTATGGAAGGTGCTGCAAATGCACGTGAGTACTGCCTGAAGGAAGGCTTTGATACAAACGATGCCATGAAGTATGCAGCAGTTAGAAATGTACTCCATGAGAAGGGACTTGGCATGGAAATCCTCGGAAACTTCGAGCCAGCTCTTCATTTCGTAACAGAGTGGTGGAAGCAGCTGTACGGAGAAAGCGAAGGTAAGGATGGCAAGGGTATCTTCCCTGCAGGAGTTGATTTTACAACTGACCTTCATTCACTTGGACAGTTCATTCAGGAAGGAACTAAGAATCATTTCGAAACATTTATCAACGTTAAGAATCCTAAGCTTGAAGTGCTGATGCAGGAAGAGGAGACAGACCTTGACGGACTTAACTACCTGACAGGAAAGAGCGTTGACTTCATCAATAAATGTGCTATGAACGGAACAATCCTTGCTCACGTAGATGGCGGTGTTCCAAATATCCGTATCGACATGGATGAGATAGACGAGCTGGCTCTTGGTGAGATTTTCTATAAGTTCGAGTTTGCATGCGGCATAAGCGGTTATGTACTCGGAGTTAATCCATTTAATCAGCCGGGTGTTGAGAGCTATAAGAAGAACATGTTTGCTCTTCTCGGCAAGCCTGGATTTGAAGAGATGACAGCTAAGCTTCGCGAGAGACTTGGAGAGTAATTGATAACAATTAATGGAGACCGGATATTCCGGTCTCTCTTAGTTTATGGTACATTTCTGTACCGAAAAAGGATGGTCTTATGGATACAAACAGATATGAATATATAGTTCCGTGTCATTTCGGACTGGAATCTGTGCTGAAAAACGAGATAAAGAAACTGGGTTATGAAATAGCCGAAGTTGAGGATGGAAGGGTTTCCTTCTATGGCGATGCCGGAGCTGCTGCAAGGGCTAACATTAATCTAAGATCCACAGAAAGAGTACTTCTTAAATGTGGTGCTTTTCGTGCGGAAAGCTTTGATGAGCTGTATGAAGGAATCAGAGATATAGAGTGGGCCAGAATACTTCCAAGGGATGCCAGATTCTGGGTTACCAAGGCTACAACCAACAAGAGTGCACTTTTCTCCGGAACTAGTATCCAGTCCATAACCAAGAAGGCAATGGTTGAGAGCATGAGCTCAACCTACCATATAAATCGTTTTGCAGAGGACGGAGATGAGTATCCTGTTCGTATTTTCATCAAGAAGGATCTGGTAACAGTTGGTCTTGATACCACAGGCGTATCGCTTCATAAGAGAGGCTACCGTCAGCTGGTGGGTAAGGCGCCTATATCAGAGACGCTTGCCGCTGCACTGATCCAGCTCACTCCGTGGCATGCTGACAGAATTCTTGTGGATCCATTCTGCGGAAGCGGTACATTTCCAATTGAAGCGGCAATGATCGGGGCAAATATCGCTCCGGGAGTTAATAGAGATTTTACTTCCTGTACCTGGGAGAAATTTATAGATAAGAAGACCTGGTATGAAGCCTACGACGAGGCCAGATCACTGGAGAGACACGACGTGGAGATGAATATTCAGGGCTTTGATCTGGACAGAGACATTGTAAAATGTGCTATCCAGAATGCCCGTGAGGCTGGAGTGGAGCAGTACATACATTTCCAGGCAAGGGATGTGGCTGAACTTTCGAATCCAAAGCCTTATGGATTTATCATTACAAATCCTCCTTACGGCGAGAGACTCGAGGAGAAGTCGGCACTTCCGGAGCTGTACAGGATAATCGGTGACAGATACAGAAATCTTAAGGATTGGTCCATGTTCCTCATAACTTCCTATGAAGATGCAGAAAAATATATAGGAAGACGTGCGGATAAGAACAGAAAGGTTTATAATGGAATGATAAAGTCCTATTTCTACCAGTACATGGGCAAGAAACCTCCGAAGAACAGGGGATAAGAGCTTCGGAGAATTAAACAGGGGATCTGATCAGATTGAAGAGAATAGTAATAATCATTCTAATAATCGGTATTGCATTCTTGGGTATTCTGTATTTCTCAAAAAGCAAGAATGGCAAGATAGTACAGGGTGAAGGGTTCGAGGCCGCAGCAGGTGGACTGCTGCAGGAGATATCAGCACATGCCGCATCAAATGATGTGGATATACTGGTTGATGAAAAGAGCCTGATGAACTTTGATTATAGTGTGCATATAGATGATTCTCTGAATGTATATGGTGATGAGAGATTCCTTGAGGACATAATGGGATGTTCGGTAATTGTATATAAGAATGGCTCTGTTGTTGTGGAGAGAGGCGAGGAGAAGTTTGCTTTCCCGTCAAATGAACTGATAAGCACAGAGGATCATGTATATATTCCTCTGACTGATTATGCCAGAAGACTTGGCTATGATATGGAATATATCTTCAGCAGGAATGCGGTGGATTTTCACAACATAGATGGCGGCAAATTCCTTCCGAAGGTTTATGATATGAGGGACGATGGAAGGGTTACTCCTGTGAGAGACCAGGGCAAGCTTGGTACCTGCTGGGCATTTGCATCCCTGGGCGCACTCGAGACTGTGACTATGCCACAGGAGGAAAATGCGTATTCTGTGGATCATATGTCTATGAATAACGGATTCTCACTTGATCTGAGTGAGGGTGGAGAACATACCATGGCCATAGCGTATCTCGCAGCCTGGAAGGGACCTGTGATGGAGGATCAGGATCCTTACGGAGATGGAGAGACCAGGACCGGATTAAGGGCTCAGAAACATCTGGAAGAAGCTATAATCCTGGATGATCATGATGATGAGAAGATCAAAACGGCTATATGGAAATATGGCGGTGTTGAAACATCGATCTATATGGAAATGTCCTATGGTGAAGAAACATCTAAGTACTATAATACTGATACTGCCAGCTATTATTATGATGGAGATTCGCAGCCTAATCATGATCTGATCATAGTTGGATGGGATGATACTTATCCTAAAGAACGCTTTACTATTCATCCGTCAAAGGATGGTGCGTATATCTGCAAGAACAGCTGGGGAACTGAGTTCGGAGATAAGGGCTATATTTACATTTCATATGAAGATGCCAATATCTGTAATCAGGCCATAGTATATAGCAAAGTGGCAGATAATGATAATTATGAAAATATATATCAGACGGATCTTCTGGGCTGGGTTGGACAGATAGGATATGGCGAGGAGAAGTCGTATTTTGCAAATGTATATACTGCGAAATCGGACGAGCTCCTGAAAGCGGTTTCCTTCTATGCAACAGGGCCGGATACGAAGTTTTCTGTGTATATAGTTGATGAGTTCACTGATAAGAAATCGCTTATGGACAGGAAGCTGATCGGAAAGGGAGAAACTAGATATGCAGGCTACTATACTGTGAATCTGGATAGGCAGATAGAACTATCCAAGGGGCAGAAGTTTGCGGTTGTGGTTTATATAGAGACTCCGGGAACTGAAAAGCCTATTGCCATTGAGTGCGATGGCGGCGAGAGGACCAAGGACCTGGATCTTACGGATGGAGAAGGTTATATAAGTCTGTGGGGCGAGGTCTGGTATAGAGCTGAAGAGAATGACTGTAATGTATGTCTGAAGGTTTTCACGGATGATAAATAATGTTATTGGATGGGAAATAAATTTATAAAAGGAAGTAAGGAAAATGAGAAAACTGGTATTTGCAACCGGAAATATGAATAAGCTGAGAGAGATTAAGGAGATACTGGCGGACCTGGATGTGGAGGTTCTGTCCATGAAGGAAGCCGGTGTTGATATAGATATAGTTGAAGACGGCAAAACATTTGAAGAGAATGCATTTATAAAGGCGAGAGCTGTGTGTAAAGCCAGTGGACATCTGGCGCTGGCAGATGATTCGGGACTTGAGGTTGATGCACTGGGTAAGGAGCCTGGAATATATTCGGCAAGATATATGGGAGAGGATACTTCCTATGACATCAAAAACCAGAACATCATAGACAGACTTGAGGGTGTTCCTGATGAAGAGAGAACTGCCAGATTCGTATGTGCTATGGCTGCAGTTTTCCCTGATGGAACTGAGAAGAGTTTTGTGAAGACCATGGAAGGAAGAATCGGATACAAGATCGCCGGTGAAAATGGTTTTGGATATGATCCTATATTTTATCTTCCTGAGTATGGTAAGACATCTGCAGAGATAAGTCCGGAGGAGAAGAATGCCATCAGCCACAGAGGTAAGGCACTTCGAGCTCTGGCAGAATATCTGAAAGAAAGAGATACATTTTAATGGTAAAAAAAATCTTAGTAGTGAGTGATTCTCATGGCAAGAGTCAGTATGTGAAGGAAGCCATAGATAAGGAGTATCCTGATATGCTGATCCATCTGGGAGATATAGAGGATGATCCAGAGACAGTCAGAGGCTGGCTGGATGAGGCGGCGCGGGTTTGGAATGCACTCCACTCTGAGAATAAGGATGAGCTGAAGTCGCTCCCAATCCCAGCGGTATTCATAAAGGGAAACTGTGACAGATATTATACGGGCGACTCGGGAGCGGGAACCTCACTTAAAGGGGCGGCGGTATTCGACCTAAATGGTCACAGGTTCTACTGCACGCATGGACATAAGCAGGGAGTTGGTTACGGACTCGAAAATCTAATGTATACAGCTCTCGAAAATGACTGTGATATCGCCCTGTATGGACATACTCATGTTCCGTTCGATGATGTATTTGAAGGCTTTGGCGACGCAGGTGAGAGCGTGCGAATAATCAATCCCGGGAGCATTTCCCTGCCTCGAGGTGGAAGCAAGAAAAGCTACGTGGTTATGACATTTGATGATGAAGGAAACTATGATATAGAGCATAAGATTATAAGGTAGATGTATGATAGGTAACATGGATTACGCAACTACATATACATTTATGTATCTGGAAATAAACCTGATGGCAATCATCCTGGTGGCTATTATCCTGTACAAAACTCAGGGCATATCTAAAATGGTGGCTCAGAGAAATTTTGCTATGTCTATCTATTCGGCTATAGTATTCTTTGCTTCGGATACTGTTTTTGTTCTAACGTATCGAGGCATTTTTGAAGGTAGTCGAATCGTATATATGGTTTCAAAGAGCGCCTACTTCCTGTCTACGACGGTGATGTGCTATTTCTGGTTTGTGTATTTCGAGCACATGCAGGGCTCGCCATTTGTTGAAAACAGACGCCGAGTGAGAATTGCTTCGTGTCTTGTCTGGATTATGGCAATCCTTTTGATCGTCAATATTTTCACGGGCATCCTATTCTATGTTGATAAAGATGGTAATTATTGCAGAGGCCCACTTTTCCTAATTCAGTATTTCATTTCATATATGTATGTTTTGATAACCTGCCTCAGGGCGCTTATCGGAATCTTCGATAAGCATAAGAAAGCTGTTAGGCCTACTCTTATCAGGCTTGCTCTATTTCCACTCGCTCCGGGGATTGCAGGAATTGTTCAGTTCATTTATCCAAATCTGCCGCTTGCTTGTGCAACGCTGTC
>CAMHCL010000072.1 GCA_946183625.1 uncultured Lachnospiraceae bacterium | reverse complement strand
TTGAGGTTGCTTGGCAGGCACATTTCATTAAGAACATGTTCATCCAGCCAACAGCAGAAGAGCTTGAGACATATGAGCCAGACTTCGTTGTATACAATGCTTCAAAGGCTAAGGTAGAGAATTACAAGGAGCTTGGTCTTAATTCAGAGACAGCTGTTGCATTCAACATCACAAGCCGTGAGCAGGTTATCATCAATACATGGTATGGTGGAGAGATGAAGAAGGGTATCTTCTCAATGATGAACTACTATCTCCCACTTAAGGGTATTGCAGCAATGCACTGCTCAGCTAACACAGATATGGAAGGAAAGAACACAGCAATCTTCTTCGGTCTTTCAGGAACAGGTAAGACAACACTTTCAACTGATCCTAAGAGACTTCTTATCGGAGATGATGAGCACGGTTGGGATGACAACGGTGTATTCAACTTCGAGGGTGGTTGCTATGCTAAGGTTATCAACCTTGATAAAGAGTCAGAGCCAGATATCTACAATGCTATCAAGAGAGATGCTCTTCTTGAGAACGTAACAGTAGACGAAGCTGGTAAGATTGATTTTGCTGATAAGAGCGTTACAGAGAATACTCGTGTATCATATCCTATCGAGCACATCACAAATATTGCTAAGAATGTAAATGGAAAGTCTTCAGGACCTGATGCTGAGAACGTTATCTTCCTTTCAGCAGATGCATTCGGAGTACTTCCTCCAGTATCAATCCTTACACCAGAGCAGACACAGTACTACTTCCTTTCAGGATTTACTGCTAAGCTTGCTGGTACAGAGAGAGGAATCACAGAGCCAACACCTACATTCTCAGCTTGCTTCGGACAGGCATTCCTTGAGCTTCATCCTACAAAGTACGGTGAAGAACTTGTTAAGAAGATGCAGAAGAGCGGAGCTAAGGCTTATCTCGTAAATACAGGTTGGAACGGAACAGGTAAGAGAATCTCTATCAAGGATACACGTGGTATCATTGATGCTATCCTTAACGGAGACGTTAACAAGGCAGAGACAAAGAAGATCCCTTACTTCGATTTCGAAGTACCTACATCACTTCCAGGAGTTGATCCTGCAATCCTTGATCCTCGTGATACATATGCTGATGCATCTGAGTGGGAAGCTAAGGCTAAGGATCTTGCAGAGAGATTCGTTAAGAACTTCAAGAAGTATGAGACAAATGAAGCTGGTAAGGCACTTGTTGCTGCAGGTCCACAGCTGTAAATCTCAAATCGTATAAGATAATAAAAACTCGCAGATTCCTATGGTTTCTGCGAGTTATTTTTTTGCATTAACGAGCATATGGCACCAATGCATTTCTCGACTCAGCTCGCGCACGGTTGGGGACCCCCTAGCCTCTCTAAGCTCTCACTTCGCTTCAGCATGTCATCATCCAGAATTCGTAAACGATTCTGTCTGATGACATACTTACGTTCGTGAATCGCTAAGAGAGGAGGCCCCAAACGGTCTCGAAATGTATTGGTGCCATATTGCTCGTCATAAAAAAGACTCTCAGCTATCTATATTGATATCTGCGAGCCTTTATTATCTTACACGATTTCCAGAATTGTGTTTACCATCAGGTCGTTCTGCTTAGGATTCATAAAGCAGAATCTGATATACTTCTCATCCAGTCCCCTGATGTTATCACACTTCCTGATTACCACACCTCTCAGGTTACAGTGCTCTGCAACATCGGCTGATGTCAGGTCTTCCTTCAGGAGCTTTACAAGCATGAAGTTCGCTTCCGGCTTGTATAACTTGATGGAACGTGATGTGGACATTGCCAGATAAACCAGTGAACGTTCTGTATGTATGATGGACTGGGATTCTGTTATATACTCCTCGTCCTTGAACATATCCGTTACAGCTATGGCTGTGAGGGATGCGATG
Organism: uncultured Lachnospiraceae bacterium; assembly: GCA_946183625.1. GTDB lineage: Bacteria > Bacillota > Clostridia > Lachnospirales > Lachnospiraceae > Eubacterium_Q. The sequence goes on along the minus strand of CAMHCL010000072.1, from coordinate 6,241 downwards.
TTGTTCTTGGTGGTAATCCTATCCACAATCTCCTTCATTTCCGGATTATTCATAAGTGCATAAGCAAATCTGAGTCCCGGAACTGCAAAGAATTTAGATACGCTTCTGATAACTGCGAGGTTTGAGTATTCCTCTGTAAGTGGTACAGCCGTGAAATCCTTGTAGTTATCTACGAATTCGATGTACATTTCATCTATAACGAGGAAGATGTTCATGGATTTGCACGCATCTGCAAGAGCCTTTACATCCTCACGGGTTATCTTCTTGGAAGTAGGATTGTTTGGATTGCCAATGATGACCATGTCGAGTGATTCGTCAAGGTTCTGTATGAGATCATTAACATCCAGTTCGAAATCCTCTTCTTCCTTCAGGTTATAAAATACAAGTTCGGTGTTGTAGGAAGAGAGTATGAATTCATACTCAGATGATCCCGGCACTAGTATCAGAGCCTTCTTAGGTCCTACCAGTGAGGCATACAACTTGATCAGATCAACGGAGCCATTACCCATAACTACATAATCCATAGGAACTCCTGCATATGAAGCGACGGACTTCTTAAGGCTGTTGTAATATGCATCCGGATACTTAACTATTGAGCCGATATTCTGCTGGATTGCTCGTCTTACAGACCCCGGAATTCCCAGTGGATTAAGGTTCGCATTATACAGCAGTGTCTCGTATTGTTCTATTCTCAGTGTATTTTGAGTCATGATAATTTCCCTTTAAAATAAAAGCTTTATCTGATATAATAAGTTGATTACATATGTCATTTTGTATTGTAATCAGATATATTCTACAACATGTAACAATAGAATATCAAGAGTTTTTAAAACGGAGAATCACATGAAGGCGATTGTTGAACAGTATGCCAAGGGTCAGTTTATAATAGATCGTCCCGAGGTAATCATATCTGAAAAGTATTTCAAGATAAATATTGAGGCCGGTACGCAGTATGAGGGCTCTTTTACTGTAGAAAGCAAAAATAAAAATAAGATAAAAGGATTGGTTTATGACAGCCGTTATCTCCTCAGGTTTGAGGATCACAGCTTCATTGCGAAGAAGTTCACTGTCAAGTACAGCCTGGATGCTACCTGTCTTGAAGCCGGACAGAAGTTCAGCGGTCACATCAACGTAGTCACCGATGGTGGCGAATTTACATTGCCTTACGATATCAATATTGTTCAATCATGTGTCAAATATCATGACGAGAGAGTAGACGATCTGTTCAAGTTTGCTTCTCTTGCTGAGAGAAACTGGTCAGATGCTACCAAGCTGTTCGTAAATGATGATTTCCGCCGTACATTTATCGATAAAGAGATAAATATGAAGAAGGTCTATGAGAGCCTTCTGGAAAGCCGTTCTGTTAATCAGGCTATGGAAGAGTTCCTGGTTCTGGTGTCAAAGAAGAGAACGGTTACTCTTTCTGTGCCTAAGGCTAAGCTTGACATAGCTATGCCATCTGAGACAGAGAGTATAAATATAGATATATCAAAGAATACATGGGGCTACACATATTCTGAGATCAGAAGTGATTCTGAGTTCATCATCCCATCACGTAAGACTATTTCAGCAAAGGATTTTACTGGAAATGTATGTTCCCTTCCGGTTTACATTTCACCTGAACACGTACCTGATGGGGAGAATACGGGACGCCTCATCATAGAGAATATATATCAGAAGATCGAGATTGAAATCCATCTTACAAAACCGCTTCTTGCAAGACCTAACCAGGAACATAGGATCAAGGCCCAGGCCTATAAGAGATGCCGTATAGATATCACTCAGGCTTATCTGGACTTCCGTATGGACAAGATAGATCTGGATGAATATGTCAGAAAGAGCATTGAGTCTCTGAATTTCCTCAGTGAATTTGAGCCTGAGGAGAGCATGTACCGTCTGGGAATCATGCATATGAATATCCTCAGCGGCGACTATGCCAAGGTTGAGCAGGAATTCTTACGTATTGAGGCGGATGTTGATAAGAATCTGATGAGCGCTCAGCAGAGATGTTACTACAATTATCTGAAGGCTATGATGCTGAAGGATGAGGACGTAACTGAGAAGACAGCAAATCTCATTAGAAGAAATTACCGCACACAGGAACCAAAGATGTTCTACTTCTGGCTTCTTGTGTTCGTAGATAAAGAATTCACAGATGATAAGACTGCGCTCTACAGAGAGCTGAAGCAGATGTATGATGAAGGCGAGAACAGCCCTATCATCTATTTTGAAATGTGTGATACCCTGAACAGCAATCCAATGCTGCTCAAGCAGTTATCTCCATTTGAGATCACTACCATCAAGTGGGGACTGAGACATAAGTTTATCTCAGACGACGTGCTTCTGGAGTTCGTGAAGCTTGCCGGAAAGAATAAAGATTTCAATAAGCAGATATTCGATGTACTGAGACAGATATATGACAAGAACGAGTCTGAGCTCAGAGCAGAGAGAAGAAGCATTGCAGAGAAGCGTGGCTATTATAGTGACAACATGATCTATGATATCCCACTTTCAGAAGAGGGCGAGAGATATAAGAGCGCTGCTTCTATAAATGAATATGATGACGCATCCCTTGAAGAGATGCCATTTGAATTTGGTAAGAGCTATGACTCCGAGCTTGGTAACTATGCTGACATGGAGTTCATGTATGGCGCTTACGGTGATCCTAAGGAGCCGGCTGTTGATGATAGTGATGAGGAGCTTGAGGATGCCACTACTGCCGCCAGCAAGAATGAGATAGTTGGAGGCAAGCTGGAGAGCGAAGATAAGTTTGATGCTACTGTGAGAGCAGAGGCAGCAGAGAAGCTTACCAGAAGAGAGAATGAGAACCTGGAGGTTCTGTCCAGTATCTGTTCCATGCTTATATCCGCAAATATGCTGGATAACAAGTATCACAGATTCTATAAGGCGGCAGTTCTCAGATCGCTGAAATTCATAGGACTGAACGAATGCTACATCAGAAGTATGAACAGAACCAAGTATGATCTGATCCCTTCATCAGTTCTTATGTATCTGAACTACAAGAATACACTTACTGAGGATGAGCTTGCATACCTTTATGCAAATGTAATCTTTAATAAGACTAATCATATGAAGATATACCATGAGTATGCTCCTACTATGGAAGACTTCATGGAGAATATGATCGTAAAGGGTAAGGTTAATGATGACCTGACTGTTATCTATGACGAGTTCCTGGAGCCTGAAAATGTAAGCTCCATGTATGCCGGCAAGCTGATTAATATCATCTTCAGACGTAAGATAGTCTGCACCAACAAGAAGGTAAGGGCGGTTATCGTAAGCCACGAAGAGCTGCAGAATATCCAGAAGGTACCTCTTGTAAATGGTGAGGCTTATGTGGAGATCCTGTCAGATAACGCATCCATCATATTTGAGGATAACAGCGGAAACAGATATGCAGGATCCATCCCATATCATTTTGAGAGAATAGTAGATGAGAAGGCATATATGAACATTTGTAAGGAGTATAGTCCTAGGGACTATCGTGTACTCCTGTACAATTATGAGAGTATAGGCCAGTTCACATACAAGAATGCCAAGGAAGTAAATGCTGCCAGAGAGATAATCCAGTGTGATGAGATCTCCTATGATTACAAGCAGCAGGCTATCCTTAACATCATTGAGTACTATCATGAGAACCTGGACACAGACGTACTTGTGAAGTACCTCAGCAGACTTGATATAGAGTATCTGACTCATGCAAATGCCAGAACTATAATCACATATCTCATCGATATGAACATGTTCGACAAGGCATTTCAGGCAGTTAAGCTCTATGGTTTCAACGAGCTGGATGTAAATGAATTATATCGTCTGGCTGACTACGGTGTATCTGATTCAGAAGGATTCCTGAATGAGAACCTGATGTCCATATGTATTAACCTGTACAAGACAGGTACTGTAAATGCGAACATCCTGGGTTACATGGTCTCTAATTTCAAGGGAAGTCTGGACGAGCTGGCAAATCTGTTCAAGCTTGCAAAGGACAGAGTGGCTGATGTAGGACCACTTGCTGAGAATACACTTGCTCAGATGATGTTTGAAAACAACCATATGGAGTACATTTACGATGTATTCCTTACATACTACGGTGGAAGAAGCAGAGGCCTTGTGGTCAAGGCATTCCTGAGACTATCGGCTCACAATTATCTTGTTCGTGACATGCAGGTGCCTAATTTCATCTTCGACGCAATGTTCCAGGAGATGATAAAAGGAAATATCGATGATGAGATATCATCCATGGCATTGCTGCTGTATTTCAGTAAGCTGGAGAGATTTACTGATGCACAGAGATTATGGATCATTGACAATGTCGAGAAGTTTGTAGATGCCGGCAAGATACTTCCGTTCTTCAAGAACTTCTCCAAGTTCATAAGACTGCCGCAGGATGTATTCCTTAAGACCTATCTCATTTACAAGACTGAGAATATACGTCAGGTATATGTTAAGTACAGCTTTGATATGGGTACCAGAAGCAAGCAGAAGACAGAACGCAAACGACTTGAAGAGGTTGTCAGCGGCGTTTATGTTATGGAGTTTGTGGTATTCCACGGCGAGAGACTGGTTTACTCCATCGAGGATGATCCGAATGGAAATGCAAAGATAGTGGAGAGTGAGGTCCTCAAGAAGAAGACCACCAGCAGCAAGAACTCCAGCAGATTTGAGCAGATCAACTCCATGCTGGTTAAACAGGAAATGCGTGACGACCGCAGCCTGCTGGAAGATCTGGATGTATACATCAATACAGTTCATTTGTTTGAAGAGAATTTGAACATTTTATAAATAGGAGCGTCATATGGCAGAAATATTCTACATAGGCATGGACCTGTGTTCCGACTTCACACAGCTGTCCTATTACAACGATATTAAAAGAGAGCCTGAGTCGGTCAGCCAATTGAATAACAAAGAGACATATCTGATGCCGAACATCCTTTTCTACAGCAAGGATACAGAGCACTGGTATGTGGGCGGTGAAGCTTCAGAAGCCAGATTCAATGAAGATGGTATTGTGGTGGACGGAATTTTCGAAAACCTTAGCTCTGAAGAGAAGCTAAACATAGCCGGCAGAGAATATTCCTATCAGGATCTGTTCATGATGATGGTAAAGCTCCACATTGATTCATTTCTTTACAGATATGAGGCTGCGGAGATCAGGAAGCTGGTCATCTCCATAGATGATTATGATCCGCTTATGTTCCGCCTGCTCAGCGATCTGTACAAGGAAATGGGCATTGATAAGGAATGTATAGAGATCACAAGTCATCTGGACAGTGGTCTGTACTATATCTTCAATCAGCCTGTGGAACTGTGGAATAACAGCGTTGCGCTTTATGATTACGGCGCTGACGGTCTGAACTATTACAGGATCGATATATCCAAGAACAAGGAGCCAAGAACCATAACGGTTATCCATGAGGATTACTCCGATGAAATGTCCATGAACAAGTACGGTAACGATACTTATCAGATGGACCTGGATTTCGCCAAGATCGGTGAGTATGAGATGAAGAAGGCGTACATATCATCTGTATTCCTGACAGGCGTAGGCTTTACCAACAAATGGATGAAGAAGTCTACAAATGTACTCTGCCAGGGCAGACGTGTGTTCGTGGGTCAGAATATTTATACCAAGGGTGCCTGCTACAGGGCGGTCGGCGGTGAATATAGAGAATTCTATGATGATTATTTTGTAGAGACGAAGGAAAATGTGCTCTTTGACGTGGGCATATCACTGGAAGACGAAAATGATACATTTGTCCCTATTACTACAGGTGGCAGCCAGTGGTACAATACCCATGGCCGTCTGGTGGTCATAATGGACGACACAGATAAGATCACCATCGTCTACAAGAATCACAAGACAGAGGAAGAGAAGAGAGAGTTCGTGAGAATTCATGGACTTCCTAAGAGACCTAACAAGACTACCAAGCTTTCCCTTGAGGTGGAATTTGATAATCCACATGAGGGCGCGGTGATCATTAAGGATCTGGGCTTTGGAAAGCTCTTCCCGACAACAAATAAAATATACAGAAAGGAGTTCCGAATCTAATGTCACAGATAATTCTATGTACTTCTAAACAGGCATCAACTCCTTTCACATTTCTCAATACCAAGGTTGAGATATATACATATGAGGAGCTGTGCTTCTACATTTATAACAATACAGTTCTTATAAGTAAGTCTGCACTTTCTGATAAGCTTTTTAACTGGATAAGAGAAG
>CAMHCL010000071.1 GCA_946183625.1 uncultured Lachnospiraceae bacterium | reverse complement strand
GAGCCTTCTTACGTGATGTAGCCTGCTTTGACTTAGAAGCATTTGCAGAGAATCTGGCGATGAATTCCTTCAGTTCCTTGATCTGCTCTTCCTTCTTCTTGTTAGCTTCCTTCATCTGACGTATCATCAGCTGACTGGACTCATACCAGAAATCATAGTTACCTGCATATATCTGGATCTTACCATAGTCCAGATCGGCAGTATGTGTACAAACCTTATTCAGGAAATATCTATCGTGGCTTACAACTATAACTGTATTATCGAAGTTGATAAGGAACTCCTCCAGCCATGCTATAGCATCCATATCCAGGTGGTTTGTAGGCTCATCCAGAAGAAGAACATCAGGATTACCAAAGAGTGCCTTTGCAAGAAGAACCTTGACCTTAACGTTGTCATCAAGCTCTCCCATCATCTTGTAATGATCTTCAGTCTCAACACCAAGTCCATTAAGCAATGTCTCAGCATCAGCCTCTGCATTCCAGCCATCCATCTCAGCAAACTCTGCTTCAAGCTCAGAAGCTCTTACACCATCTTCATCAGTGAAATCTTCCTTCGCATAGATAGCATCCTTTTCCTGTCTGATATCGTAGAGCTTCTTGTTACCCATGATAACAGTATCGATTACTGGATAGTCATCATACTTAAAGTGGTCCTGTTCTAAGACCGAAAGTCTCTCGCCCGGATCCATGGAAATATCGCCTGTAGTAGACTCAAGTTCTCCTGACAGGATTTTGAGAAATGTAGACTTACCGGCACCATTTGCACCTATAAGTCCGTAGCAGTTTCCAGGTGTAAATGTGATATTTACATCCTCGAAAAGAGCCTTCTTTCCAAATCTCAGTGACACATTGTTTGCACTAATCATAATTAATCCTCAATTCTTTTTTATGTTTTCTTGTAACATGTATATATTATCTTATATGTCAAATGTACTCGGTACATTTGACAATCATTCTAATTCTGGATTGCCACCAGAACTCGCTCAACTCTGTTATTATTGACCTTCTTGACTGAGAGGCTCACATCACCTGTCAGCACGCGGTCTCCCTCATTTGGTAGACGGTCCAGAGTTTCTATGATAAGTCCGCCCAGTGAATCATAATCATCAGAGGACAGCTCTGTTCCTATGGCATCATTCAGGTCATCGAGCTTGATTCCGCCGTCCACATCATAGTATCCAGGCTTTATCTCCTTTATGAGCTCGTCTTCACTCTCATCATACTCATCACGGATATCACCAACTATCTCCTCGATCAGATCTTCCATGGTAATAAGTCCGGCGGTAATTCCGTACTCATCAAGGACGATACACATGGTAGTTGCGGAAGTTTTCATGTCAGCGAAGATCTGCGCAGTCCTCTGATACTCATAAACATAAACAGGGGCTCGCATCAGGTTCCTGATAGACACTTTGTCCTTGCCATTCTTCTCTCTTTCCATGATAAGGTCCTTAACATGGAGTATACCGATAATGTGATCCTTGGATTCACTATATATCGGTATTCTGGAATAGTTTTCAGTTGAAATGACCTCTATAATCTCGTCATACTCTGTATCTATATCAAGACACACCATATCCGCTCTAGGGATCATGATATCCTTGGATACTGCATCACCGAAATCCACCACATTTGTTATCATCTTCTTCTCTGAAGATTCAATAACACCCTCTTCATTACTGACATCAACGATCTTCAACAGTTCGCTTTCAGTCATCTGGTCAGGGTTCTTGTCAGGATCTATTCGGAGTATCTTAAATATGATTCCACATATCTTATTAAGTATCCATATGATCGGAGTAAGTATGACCATCAACACATAGATTGGCCCTGCAAAAAACAGAGCCATCTCCAGGTTGTATGTAGCTGCAATTGTCTTAGGTGTTATCTCACCAAATATAAGCACCAGCAAGGTAAGTATACCTGTTGCCAGTCCTATGTAAGCATTTCCGAAAAGCTTAGTACATAACACAGTCGATATTGCTGACGCAGACAGGTTCACAATGTTGTTGCATACCAGAACTGCTGACAGAAGTTTCGATGAATTTTCACGCATCCTGATAACCTTCTGTGCTTTCTTCGCTTTTCTGCCCTTTTCATCTGCTAAAGCCTTAAGCTTATTGATACTTACTGTCGTAAGTGCAGTTTCGGCAGATGAGAAAAATCCGGATAATACAAGCAAAATAATTAACGCTATCAGCTGTATAGTATCACTCGGGTCCATTAAATCGTATCACTCCTTACCTTTAGAGATACCCATTCTCTCAAAAACAACCTCATAACTACCATTACCATCCATAGAACGATTCACTCTGCTGATAGTTGCTGTAGAAGCGCCTGTCTTCTTGGCAATCTCTATATAGGTATTGCCCTGATAAAGCATTTTTGCAACTTCAAATCTTTCAGCTATGGACAGCACTTCATTTGTAGTGCATATATCCTCAAAAAACTGATAAAACTCTTCCTTATCCTTAAGCGCCATTATGGCTGTAAAGAAATCGTCTACCGCTTCTGTTCTTATGGTCTTTGCCATTAGTTATCCCCTTCTATACATTTCACCTTAAGGAAAATCCTCGGGTAAATTATTTACCTGCTGGTTCCTTACGTACCCACACTGCAACCGAGCCGCGGTTTACATAAAAATTACCGCAACCATCATCATCAATCTTTATATTGTACTTTGCATTGCCCATTATATCTGAGAAATGTGCTCCTGCAAACTGCTTTCCTATATACATTCTCTTAGTTCCGCCGGCGCCATCTGATATAACAACTGCAAGGCCTGAATCCTTATGCTCTGCATCACCTTCACGTGTCCATCCGATAACGTCAGGATCATCTATGTAATCATGCTGTTCACCGTAAGCCTTGGTCTTACGAAGCTTCATAAGCTTATCCATAAGCTGCTTGCGTGACTTGATCTTATCATGAGGTATTCCCTTATAATCTCCATAGAATACACATGGATAACCCTCTCTTCTGAGAAGGATCAAAGCATAAGCCATTGGCTTGAACCAATCCTCTACGAAGGATTCAAGCGCCTGTCCTGGCTGTGTGTCATGATTATCTACAAATGTAACAGCCTTGATTGGCTCATCCTTAACAAGAGTTCCATCAAAGATACGTCTTAAGTCATAAGCACCATGAGCCTTTGAACAATCATAGAAATTGAAATGTAATGGCACATCGAAAAGTGAAGCTTCCTGCTTTATATCATCCAGATAATGCTTCAGTACATTTACATCTCTGCTCCAATACTCACCAACTGTGAATAACTCACGACCTGTATCCTCTCTTACCTTGAAAAGGAAATCTCTATAGAAAGAAGAAGGTATATGCTTAACCGCATCAAGTCTGAAACCATCAATATTTGTCTGATCTATATACCACTCAGCCCAGTTAACAAGTTCTTCATATACTTCATGATTAGAGAAGTCGATATCAGCTCCCATGAGGTAATCATAATTACCAAGCTCAGTATCTACTTCACCATTCCATTCTTTTCCCTCGAACTTGTAAATACCACTCTGCTTAGCATCCTGATCCCAGTCAATGCCATCAAAATGAGTCCAATTCCATTTGAATTTAGAATACTTATTCTTTCTTCCCGGGAATGTAAACTTAGTCCAGGCACCTATAACCTTGCCCTCACCAATCATCTGATAACGGTTGTTCTCATTGAATTCCTGAGCAGTAACCTCTTCAACTCCGTCTGCACCAAACTTGTGGTTAAGAACTATATCTGCATATACATTTATTCCATTTTTCTGAAGTTCCTTGATAGCAGCTATATAGTCCTTCTTAGTACCATACTTAGTTGCCACAGTACCCTTCTGATCAAACTCTCCAAGGTCATACAGATCATAAACACTGTATCCCACATCATCCTTACCTGCAGCACCCTTGTATGCAGGTGGAAGCCAAAGTGAAGTAACACCCAAAGTCTTAAGCTTTGCAGCATCCTTCTTAACTGTGTTCCATAAATCACAATTGTTCTTCAGATACCATTCGAAATATTGCATCATCAGACCATTATCCATAATAAGACCTCCAAAAAATGCTTATAAACATAGTCTTTTGAATTATAACAAAATCAAGAAATGAATTCAACTAGAGGAAAAATCAATAAATCAACTTTAATTTTATATTATTTGGATAATATGCTATAATTATGAGTTGTGATTCAATTTGTGAAATGTATCGAATAAGGAACCATTTTATTTGGAAACCCAATAAGGAGAAAGATATGATCCATATCGGATACAAACATCAAATAATAGATATCATACATAAATATGGTCAGGACATACTCGACTCCGACATATTTAAGAAGGAGCTCGAATACATCCAGCATGGAGATATCACCACTTATGAGCACTCACTTGCAGTTACATATGTGAGTGTATATATCGCGCTTCGAAGCCATGCCCAGGTTGATATGAAGAGTCTGGTAAGAGGTGCGCTTCTTCATGACTTCTTCCTGTATGACTGGCATGAGAAAAATCGTTTTCATAGATTTCACGGATATACTCACGCTACTACTTCTATCCGAAATGCACAGAAACATTTCAAGCTGAATGGTACTGAGAAATCCATCATATATAGTCACATGTTTCCTTTAAATCTGACAAGGATACCTAAATGCAGGGAAGCAACTATAGTATGCATGGCGGACAAGATATGCGCTACCGCCGAAACCATTACATTTGTTAAGTACGCTGAGCATCTCAGCTATTCATAAAATAAATTAGGAGAAAGCTATGTCATATATAAGTCAGGGTGATGCTGCACGAGAGATAAGCAAGCTGTCCAAGCTCTGCGTCGAGCACAACATCATCGACCCAGAATTATACGATAAATACAACGTAAAAAGAGGACTTCGTGAGAAGAACGGTAAAGGTGTCCTTACAGGACTTACTGAGATATCTACCGTTAACGGTTCTGAAGAAAGAGATGGAGAAATTGTACCTATCAAAGGCCAGCTAAGCTATCGCGGTATAGATATAAACGATCTTGTTGCCGGATTTATAAAGAGTGACCGCTTCGGATTTGAAGAAACAGTATTCTTACTTATATTTGGTGTACTGCCTAGCGCAACTGAACTGGAGAAGTTTACCAAGCTTTTAGCCTTCTATCGCAGACTGCCTACGGACTTCACAGAGGACGTACTTCTCAAATCACCTAATAAGGATATCATGAATGCTATGTCACAGGCTGTGCTTGCGCTTAATGCATATGATATTCACAGTGATGACACCAGTATTCCAAATGTACTGAGGCAGAGCATCAGTCTCATCTCTAGACTTCCTGTAATAGCTTCATATTCATATCTGTCCTACAGACATTATCTGCAGAGACGCGGACTGTATATCCACAATCCAAAGCCTGAGCTTTCCACCGCTGAGAATATTCTCAGGATGCTGCGTCAGGATAAGAAGTTCGATCCTATGGAAGCAAAACTCCTGGATCTCGCATTAGTACTTCACGCTGAGCACGGTGGTGGTAACAATTCAACATTTACTACTCACGTTGTTACTTCATCTGGAACAGATACCTACTCTTCTGTTGCCGCATCGCTCTGCTCCCTCAAGGGACCTAAGCATGGTGGTGCAAATATCAAGGTTATAAATATGTTTAACGAGATAAAGGAAAATGTGAAGGACTGGCGCGACGATGATGAGATAAAGGCATATCTGCTGAAAATCCTCAACAAAGAAGCCTTTGACCACTCCGGACTTATCTATGGACTCGGTCATGCAGTATATACACTGTCCGATCCTAGATGTGAGATCCTGAAAAAATATACTCTGGAGCTGGCCAAGAATAAAGGACGTGACGATGAGGCTTATCTCTATAAGGCAGTTGAGCGTATCGCTCCAAGGCTTATGAAGAAGGAACGCAACCTGAATAAGCCTATATGTACCAACATCGATTTCTACAGCGGCTTCGCATACAATATGCTGAACATCCCGAACGAATTCATAACTCCACTCTTCGCTATCGGACGAATCGCAGGCTGGAGTGCACATCGTATCGAGGAACTGACCTGTACAAACCGTATCATCAGACCTGCCTATATGTCAGTTGCAGCTGATGCATCATATGTACCTATAGATAAAAGATCTGAAGAATAAAAAATACCCGGCTATATAAGCCGGGTATATTTTTACTCTTCTACAAATCTTTATTCACTTTTGTAGCTCACTTTTCTTATATTAGATTCTATCGAGTGTTTCCTTGATAGCAAGTATGAAGTCCTGTGTGTTCTTTACAGTAACATTCTCAAGTTCTGTAATGAGTGCCAGGTCCTTGGTCATTACGCCGCTCTCGATAGTATCAATTGTTGCTTTCTCAAGCTTGTCTGCAAATGCCATCAGTTCTGAGTTGCCATCGAGCTCGCCTCTCTTTCTGAGGGCGCCTGTCCAAGCGAAGATTGTAGCAACTGGGTTTGTTGATGTCTCTTCACCCTTGAGGTGCTTGTAGTAATGTCTCTGAACTGTTCCATGTGCAGCTTCATATTCATAGTATCCCTTTGGAGATACAAGTACTGAAGTCATCATAGCAAGTGAACCAAATGCTGATGAAAGCATGTCACTCATAACGTCTCCATCGTAGTTCTTGCAAGCCCAGATGAATCCGCCCTTTGACTTCATAACTCTTGCTACTGCGTCATCTATAAGTGTATAGAAGTATTCAATGCCTGCAGCATCAAACTTCTCTTTATATTCTGCATCAAAGATTTCCTGGAAGATATCCTTAAATGTATGGTCATACTTCTTAGAAATAGTATCCTTTGTAGCGAACCACAGATCCTGCTTTGTATCAAGTGCATAGGTGAAGCAGCTTCTTGCAAAACTCTCAATAGAACCGGTTAAGTTATGCATACCCTGTACAACACCTGGTCCATCAAACTCATGAACAGTAACAGATTCTGTTGTTCCATCAGCAGCTGTATATACAAGCTCAACCATACCAGCTCCTGGAATCTTCATCTCACTTGCCTTATAAACATCACCATATGCATGTCTGGCAATTGTTATAGGTTTCTCCCAATTACGTACACAAGGAGTGATACCCTTTACCTGAATTGGAGCTCTGAATACAGTACCATCAAGTATTGCTCTGATGGTACCATTTGGGCTCTTCCACATTTCCTTTAAATTATACTCTTCGACACGAGCAGCATTAGGAGTGATAGTCGCACATTTTACAGCAACCTTATACTTCTCAGTTGCATATGCGGCATCCTTGGTTACCTGGTCATCAGTTTCATTTCTATGTTCAAGTCCGAGGTCATAATACTCTGTATTTAATTCAAGATATGGAGTTAGAAGTTCATCCTTAATAAGCTGCCACAGGATACGTGTCATCTCATCTCCATCCATCTCAACAATAGGGTTCTGCATCTTAATCTTGTCCATCTTTGTATCTCCTCATATAAATTTCATTCAACTACATTACAACACTGCAATTGTATACTAATTAATCTAAAGTATCAAGACAGTCTTATGTGTAACTAGTTATCAATCCAAACTATCAAGATAGTCTTCCAGCACTTTAGTTACGCCATATTCTGAAAGCGGCGGAGCTACATGCTTTGCAGCGGCCTTGACTTCATCTCTGGCGCTTCCTATGGCATAGCTCTCTTCTGCTGCTGACAGAAGTCCGAGGTCGTTGATGTTATCACCAAATGCCATAGTTTCTTCCTTTGAGATTCCAAGCATTTTCTGGAGCACTTTGAGGGAACTGCCCTTGTCTGCCTCAGGATAAACTATATCCATCCACATTACACCTGCAGATGCAATACGAAATGTATCTCTCCACTTAGGTCCGAACCACTCATTTACTATCTCTTCCGCTCTGTCCTTCTCATAGATTGAAACCTTAACTATATCGTCTCTAAGATTTCTGAAATCTCCAACCGCCTCTATGTTAAAACGGTAAGAATCCCTGAGCCAGTAAAACATTTCACCTGTATCCTCACAGTAAGCAGCATCTCTTCCGCATACCATAATGTCGCAGCCCTCAAGCTTCTTGGCATCCGAGATAAGCTGGTGCAGGATTGTCGGCTCTATCACATTCATATGATAGACTTGTCTTTTGTCGCGAAGAATCGCACCATTATCGGTTATATAATAAATGTCGTCGCTCACAGGATGAAACAGCTTCGCCATGCTGGTGAACTGCCTTCCACTGGCGCCAACGAAAATGATTCCC
>CAMHCL010000070.1 GCA_946183625.1 uncultured Lachnospiraceae bacterium | reverse complement strand
TTCGTCGATATTTACCAAGGAATCCACGCATGGAAATGATACTTCAACCTTGAAAAGATCTCCATCTATAGTTATATCAAAGGTACCATTTTGTAGTTCAGTAAGGTTTTTAGCTATAGATAATCCAAGACCTGATCCCTCAGTGTTTCTGGATCTGTCGCCGCGAACGAATCTCTCCATCAGCTCGTCCGCTGATATGTTCAGCATATCATTACTCAGATTCTTGATACTGAAGTTAACTCTGCCATCCCTTTCGGCCAGATCTACATATACACGGGTTCCTGACTTGGCATACTTAACCGCATTGTTGAGCAGATTATCTATAATCCTAAATACACGTCTTCCATCTGCATGTATAACAGCATTTTCACTGCTTATATTCCTGATAAGTTCAAGCTCTGCCTGCTGGAATCTGTCTTCATACTCACCAAGACCCTGATAAATAAGCTCAGCCAGATTCAGATTGATATTTTCTAATTCTATATTTCCGGTACTTGTCTTAGATGCTTCAATCAGATCAATTATCAGCTGCTTTAGTCTCTGAGATTTCTGATCCAGTACATTTATATATTCCTTGGCATTCTCGTTATCTATATCCTCCTTCTTAAGAAGATCCACGTAGTTGATAATTGAGGTAAGAGGAGTCTTTATATCATGCGATACATTTGTAATAAGTTCTGCTTTAGTTCTCTCATCTCTTATAGAATTCTCAACTGCCGTGCTAAGACCTGTTCCCAGATTGTTAAGGCTGTCACCAATTTCTGCTGCATTAAAATGTAGCTTCGATGTATCTACCTTCGCATCCAGTTCACCAGCTTCTATCTTCCTACTGGTCTTAAGTACAGTCTGAATATCAGACATGTATTTAAGAATCAACAGAACTGCTACTATATCTATAATCATTACAACAGCAATTACTAATGCTTTAAACAGCATAACTATTACGCCATATCCGTTGAAACTTACTAAAATCAAGCCAATAGCATTTGCCAGAATAACAACTACACTAAGTGCAATCAGTTTATTTTTACCCTCTATGTCTTTTGTGGCATTTTTGATTTTTCTATATAAGTATCTTATGAATCTGAATACCAGGAAGCCTTCCAGGAATTTTGCACATTTTATCCTTCTCACAACATTCATTACGAATGCTGCAGTTATAAGATATATTATGAAGAGTCCTATTGATATTAACAAGAATGCTGTGTTTTTTTCGTATCCTGTTGCCTTCATGACACTTGGTTCTGCAACAATACTACCTGCTATCAAATAGCCGATGGAAAAGACTATCATATATACTATGGACCAAACCACATATGGTGCTTTATCAACAGCATACATTTTTACAGGTTCAGTGATGATAAGAAGTACCACGCAGGCCATAAATATTGCTGTTGCCATAATAACCAGCCATAGTGGATAGTTAAATGTTCTGCACAGATCGTATACCATCTTTTTTTGTAAATGCTGAGATGCCTGTGAAGATTCATTAATACCTAAAACAAAATCCTCATTACAGATACCCGTAATACTTCTCATATCAGCTTTGGATAAGTATTCATATGGAACTTGATTTCCTGACTTATCCTTGTACCACTGCTCTAGTTTTCCTGTTTCAGCATCGTAACTTACAAATATATCCGAATTATTTCTGTAAAGATCTACGAGCTCTTTATAAGTATAATTATATTTATCATCTGAATTATATCTTACAGATTCAAGTCCTTCGGTATAATATATATAACATTGAGATAATTCTTTACCATCCAGGCTGTATGCAGTATTACTTCCTGATGTATAAGCAGAACTCCATGAAGTATTTTCCTCTAATAAATCCTTCGAATCTTTTTTAAGATATGCATAAAAAAGCTCTACATCACTTCTGTACATTTTAGAGGACAGTATGTAGTCGTTGATATTGTCCGCATTTACATCTTCGCTATAAGGAAAATAAACATAATCCTGTCCCTGAATATCATATGGAATAGACATGCATCCTAGCGGAGCATAAAATATAAATTCATTGTATTGTTGATAATAATATAGTTTGTCATTTATTATCTTATAATAATCACCATAATAGAGTCCGACTGATTCTGCATAATTCATTCCATCAGGAGTAATTATATTTTCTGCTTCAGACAGATCGGTGGTTTCGTCGTATCTATCACATTCCTTTCTTACCAGACTCTGGTAATCAGCCCATCTGATTCTGATAAGTCTTGTGTCTTCCGGCTCATCCTTAATGCTTGGATATGTTGCATGAATAGTATTAGATTCACCTTCGCAATTCAGATATTCTCTTAATTCTTCAACTTTATCTCCTTCATCAAGAAGTTCTGCTGTATTCACCTTTTCTGCTTTTATGTCTGACGAAGAATAAGCTATATCTGAATAATCATATATTTCCAGGAGGGCATTATTCAGATCTATACTCCTCAATGTCTTATCAGCTCTAGCATTAAATTGAGTACATTCAATATCTGACTTTACGTCATTTTTTATGGTGTATGATTCTTCGTAAACAGTATCAAACGTTTCACCCTGGTCGAGTGCCGTAGTTCTGACAAATAAGCTGGCAAGCCCTATAATGGCAAAAATAACACTGACATAACCAATTATATATAATATCAGCTTAACCAAGTTGCTCTTTAAAACCTTCATCAAATCACCTCTTAAAGCTTCTCAATTTTATAGCCCTGTCCCCATACTACCTTTAAATAACGTGGTTCCTTTGGGTTAATCTCAATCTTCTCTCTGATATGTCTGATATGTACTGCAATGATGTTATCAGAACCGATTGCATCTTCGTCCCAGACTGCTTCATATATCTGTCCGGAAGTGAATACTCTGCCCCTGTTCTCTACAAGATATAACAGGATGTTATATTCGATAGGAGTAAGTCTGACCTCATCGCCGTCAACAGTAACTGTTTTGGCGCTGTCATTTATCTCCAAGCCTCCATTAACAATGATATGTTCATCTGTCGCTTCTTCTGATGCAATATTGCCAAGCTGGGTATATCTTCTGATGTGTGACTTAACTCTTGCTGTCAGCTCCATAGGGCTGAATGGCTTCGTTACATAATCGTCTGCTCCCACATCAAGTCCCAATATCTTGTCAGTATCTTCAGACTTGGCGGTAAGAAATATAACCGGTACTGCGCTTGTCTCTCTTATCTTCTTGGTTGCCTTGATACCATCCATATTCGGCATCATTATGTCGATGACAACCAGATGAATCTCATTCTTTGCAAGAGCATCCAATGCTTCAAAACCATCATAGGCTTTGATCACATTGTATCCTGCAGTTCCTAAGTATATAGAAATTGCCTCTACTATATCCTTGTCATCATCACAAACCAGTACGTTGTACATATTTTCCTCCACCTGTTTATAAAACGTTTTATTGAAACATATCATAAAATACTTTTATTAACATAAAAGATTATAATTATTAAGAATTTCTGAAGAATCTTGGAATGCATTAATGCACTTCCAGGCTCACTATTTCAGGATTGTTGAAAAATCGTGGTGCAGGCGTGCTTTCACGAGCCAGTCCACGACTGACCTCCATTTTACTTCCATTTGACAGGTCGTATATTCCACTTACATATTCAGGGTTGAGTCCCTGATCCGGAGCAAAAATACCTTTGTTAAGAAAAGGAATTCTTATCTGGCCGGCATGGGCATGACCTGTAAGTATAAGGTCGAAATCATATTTCTCATAAGTCGACGCTCTCTCAGGGCGATGGCTTATCAGAAGTTTAAAATGTGAATCATCAGTTGCTGCTGCAGCTCTGTCAAGCTGGTCCGTCCACTCCTTAACAGTCATATATGCCGGATCATCTACTCCACATATATCAACAACTGTTCCATTTATAGTCACGGTCTCGCAGTCGCCCTCCAGAACATGAACTCCTATACTTCTCATATAAGATTTCATTTCCTCCTCGCGTCCGCTCCAGTATTCATGATTTCCGGTAACATAGTAAACCGGGTATTTCTTTACAAGAAGCTCTGCAGTCTTCTTGGCATTCTTATCACCAATTTTGTCATCAAAAAAATCTCCGCTGAGTGCCACAATATCCGGCTTCTCTCTATCAACCTTTCTGATAATCTCATTCTGATCAACACCGTAGTAACAGGAATGCAAGTCTGAAATGAGGACTATTTTTACCTTCGATGATTCTCCTTCGAGCATATCCAGCGATATCCTCTCAGTTACGGGGACAGATGAACCAATAGTCCATAACATAAAAAATACTAATACACCAATAAATTTTCTTTTCTGAATCGTTTTCATCAGGTTAGTTTCTATAGATTCCTTCCTTTTAAGTCTAGTGTAACAAATTCAAAACCAAGTTCTTTTATTTCATATGCTACTGCCTCCGCTATTTCCGGATTCAGCATTTTCGGTATTTCTTTTTTCCCAAGCTCTATCCTGGCCAGATTGCCATGCATCCGGACTCTCCTCCAACCAAATCCGTATTTCTGTAAAATGTTTTCTGCCAGCTCTATCTTATTAAGCTTCTCTATAGTTAACTCCTCGTCATAAGGAATTCGGGTTGCGAGACATGCCATAGAAGGTTTATCCCAGGTCGGCAGATCCATCTCTTTAGATAGAAGTCTTATATCCTGCTTGGTAAGCCCGGCTTCCTTAAGCGGGCTGAGTACTCCAAGTTCCTTAAGTGCTTTCATTCCAGGTCTGTAATCACTTTCATCATCCAGGTTTGAGCCTTCGATAAGAATCGTAAATCCCTCAGACTCTGCCAGTTTCAAAAAGCTTTCCATCAGCCTTCTCTTACAATAGTAGCAACGGTCGATGGGATTGGTCCTTACAGTTTTATCTGCTAATATGTCGTAATCTACCATCAACTGCCTGATACCTTCGGACTGACAGAACTCGGTGCCTTCCTCTGCTTCGATCTTCGGAAGCACCACAGATCTTGCGGTAATGGCAATGGCATTATCCCCCAGCACTTCATGCGCGGTCTTAAGGAGAAATGTAGAGTCGACGCCATAGGAGAAGGCCACTGCGACTCTGCCCATCTCTTCAAGGTTTTCCTTTAGTGCTTTTAATTTTTCATGTAATTCGTCCATATTTTATCTCTTACTTCCTCTATGCTGAGGTCTTCTTCCTTCGCAATCCTTGCCAGGTCCTCATATTCTAACTTCTTTCGGGTAACACCATAGCCGGTGCTGGTTTTAACACGGACTGAGCCGTAAGAAGTCTCTATAGTTTCTTCCTTTCTATCCAGAATATGTCTCTGGTAGGTCTTCTCACGAACCCCAATGGTGGTGGTATGTCTAAATATTAGCTCTATGATATCTTCCTTCTTGTCCGGGCTGCACATGACACTGAGCAGGATTCCCGGCCTGGACTTCTTCATGCCTATCGGTGTAGTGAATACGTCACGGGCTCCGCCTTCCATAAGCTTCTCCATAGCAAAGCCGATATCTTCACCCGTCATATCGTCCACATTACATGATAGTTCTATTATCATATCGCTGCCGGATTCGGTCTCGCCAATCATAGTCCTTACGCAGTTGGCAGCTTCGAAATCCTTTTTGCCCATTCCGTAGCCGATCTTCTCAAGTTTCATTATTGGCATATCACCAAACCTGGTAACGAAATGCTTTAGAAGGGCTGCACCTGTCGGAGTACAGAGTTCGCCTCTTATATTTCCACTATATATAGGAATGTTATTTAATATTAGTGCTGTTGCCGGTGCCGGAACTGGAAGGATTCCATGGGCGCACTCCACCTGACCACTACCTACATGTACAGGAGAAGCGATAACCTCGTCAGGATTTAGTTCTTCCATAAGCATGGAAACTGCAGCCACATCAGCTATGGCATCCTTGGTTCCAACTTCGTGGAAATGTATATCTGTAACCGGAACTCCATGAACCTGACTCTCTGCCTCAGCGATGAGGCTGTATACAGCAAGGATATCTGCTCTAACCTTATCGGATACATTCATGTGGTTTTTTACTATGTGCTCTATACTGTGCATGGAGCTGTGGTGATGGTGGGGGCCATGATCATGGTCGTGATCACCGTGATCGTGGTGATGGTCGTGGTCATGATCGTGATGATGATCATGATCGTCGTAGTCGTGGTGGTGCTCATGATGATGATCGTCACCTTCCTCGACTCCATCTACAACGACACGCATATGTGAGCCGGTAATGCCACATTTTACAGATGGTTCTAATATATATGTAACACCTGGGATTCCCATGTTGTTAAGTCTCTCTACAAATGCTTCTCTGTCGGGCAGAAGCTCTATAAGGCTGGCTGTCAGCATATCTCCTGCTGCACCCATGCCACAATCTATATACAAAGTTCTCATGCTTTTACCTCCATATGATTTATCATACTTGCCAGATAACCTGCTCCGAAGCCGTTGTCTATATTAACAACTGAGACTCCACTGGCACAGGAATTCAGCATTGAAAGGAGCGCTGATAATCCTTCAAAAGACGCCCCGTAACCTACGCTGGTTGGAACTGCAATAACCGGTGCATCTGCAAGACCGCCAATCACACTAGCAAGGGCGCCTTCCATTCCTGCGATGGCTATGATCACTGAAGCGCTCATTATCTCTTCCTTGTGAGACATGAGCCTGTGTATGCCTGCTACTCCCACGTCGTATAGTCTTACTACCTCATTTCCGAAGCATTCTGCAGTCACAGCTGCTTCCTCTGCAACCGGAATGTCACTTGTTCCTCCGGTGGCAACCACGATTTTGCCTATTCCATCAGCCTTAGGTGCCTCCCCAAGGAATCCAATTCGAGCTTCCTCGAAATATTTTATATCTATACTCTGCTTCAATATCTCGGCTCGCTCTGCAGATAATCTGGTGATGAGGATCTGCTCTTCACCGCTATCCTGCATTGCTTTTACGATACCAACTATCTGCTCCGGAGTCTTTCCTGCCCCGTAGATCACTTCGGGCATACCCTGTCTGTGTTTTCTATGGGTATCAACCTTTGCATAATCTATATCTACAAATGGTTCTGTCTTGATCTGAAGCAAAGCGTCGTCCACTGACATTTCACCCTTACTTACAGCTTCTAATATTTCCTTCGTTTTTGATTTCATTTAATTCCCCTGCCCTATAAAATGAAAGCGGTTCCCCTGAAAAACAGTGGAACCGCATTTAATCTAACTTCTCTTGCCTGTCAGCTTTGCTCTAACAACTCCCTGTGGATCCTTTATAAGCAGTACTACAAGCCATATGATAAGTCCAAGTGCTACTACAGAAAATCCGAGAAAAGCATCATTTATCATATCCACTCCCGCAGGTGCAAAAAAACCTTTTGGATCCTCTACAAATTCGAACACAGCATCTATCATCCACATCAGGGACGCACCCCAGAACATAAGTGGAAGGATTCCAAGCATCATCTTATCTTTTGATGCATTCACATACCATATGATGGTCGTAGTAATTGCAGCAAAAATAGTGATAAGTAATGTCATTCTGTTACCTCCTCTTTTGCATGCTCTTTCTTAGTTGAAAGAACTGTGGAAACTGCAACCATTCCAATCCATACAGCAGTAACAAGGCCTGCCATAAGAGTTCCATGACTTGCCATCTCACGTAACATATCCAAAGTACTCTCTGGACTATTCATAGCTGTAAGGAATGGGAACCAAGGAACAACCTCGCCATGCCATACATGCTCAAATGCAAGAAGTCCTGAGCCACCCCAAAGCATATAATTAAGCCAGCTGAGCTTCTTTGAGAATGGGATCTTGCCCTCTTCTACAGTTACATGCTCTGTGCTTTCTAATGCTTTCTTCTCTTTATTCTTAACTACTTTTGTGACAACAGTAGTAACAATTGCTTCGGCTGCTGGAACGATAAAACATGCCATATGCAACTACCTCCCAAAAACACTAAAAACGTATATAACAGTTAACAGTTTGATTTTAACATGAATGAAAAATGGGTGCAATGGAAGTTTCTTATTAACAAAAAAGGTTTGGATGATTCCAAACCTTTTTAGAGGCGTCTATCAGATTCGAACTGATGATCAGGGAGTTGCAGTCCCACGCCTTACCACTTGGCTAAGACGCCTGATTATGTCACGGGCAATCCCGTGGTGTTTTGGGTGTCATTCCCTGCTTCGCAGGTAATGCAAGCCATGCTTCGCATGTCTTGGCGCTGCTTCGCAGTCGCACATCACTTCGCTTTCGCTCGTGACCACGGTGCAGAGCACCGTGGCCTAGCTCCCCGAGTTGGGCTCGAACCAACAACCCTTCGGTTAACAGCCGAATGCTCT
>CAMHCL010000069.1 GCA_946183625.1 uncultured Lachnospiraceae bacterium | reverse complement strand
TTGAATATAGTGGCAAGATACGCAAAATGTTTAACATTTCCATTTTGCATCTTGTTAGGGAGCACCCTAAGACCCCTGATATATACGAATCCAGGTAAATCCCTATAAAATCCATAAATTCCAACAATTTGTTGGCAAAAACCCATGAGTTCCAACAATTTGTTACACAAAAGTGGCTTCTGCCAACAATCTGTTACACAGGCATTTTTCGTGTTACACAATTTGTTGGCAGAAACTCCCGAGTTCCAACAATTTGTTACACAAATCATCCATCTGCCAACAATTTGTTACACATTCATTTTGGGATACCCGACTTAAGATATTCATACTTTCTTTCAGCTACAGAGTCTGATGATAATTTCAGTTTTGTAGCCACCAGCCACTCATTTATATCTTTATACATGACTGGAGCCGAGGCATCCTTTACCTCGTAGCCTTTATCTCTATACTTCTGAATCAGTTTTTCAGCAGCTAACCTTCCAGGTTCATCGTTATCAAGAGCAAACTCAATTTTACTAATACCCGGATGATCACTTAAAAATGTTTCAAGAGGAAGATCTGCTGTCATTCCCAGTGCAATCATATTGCTGTCAAAATCCTGAAAGATATCTACATAGCTCATCATGTCTATAGCTGCTTCAAACACTACTATCCGATTACTATTATCATTTGTAATATTGAAACCGTACCTCTTATCATTCCCTGCCACATCACATTTAAAAGCTCTCCCATCTCTATCATAGATTCCTCTCTGGCTTGCAAATCTTGTGACACCACTCTTATCATTTCCGAGGAATACCACATTATGATATTCCTGGCTCTCATATATAATGCCCTTACGGATAAAATAATCTATTGTACTTATGCTAAGCCCTCTATCCTGATTAAGATATCTGATGATCCTATCATTATTCGAAGCAGGTACCGGAAGGATAAATTCCTTCTTTTCAGATACTGGTTTATCATTATGAATGATACAATCTCCCGAAACAGTTTCCCCTATGCTGTCATGTCTGACTCCTGCAAAATCCAAAAGCCAGAACACAGCATCTTTAACATCCAGTCCTGCGAACTCTCTTAAGAAATCTATTTGAGAACCACCATTCCTTCCACTCTCACATTTACCGGAAAAACGGAACCAATTTCTATGGTCATAGATTCTCATAGAATCCATCTCCTTCAAAGTATAGAACCGTCCTATTTTCTTAGGTGTATATCCAAGACTTCTGGCTACTTCAACAAGATCAACTGACTTCGCTATACTTAGTTCTTCTTCAGTGAATCTATCGCTCATCTCTTGGTCCTCCTTCCCGTTTTATTATTTTCAGCAATAGTGCTTACATCACCCTTATTACTATTTACTTCTGCTGCCATTGGTACTGAGAATTCAATATCCTTATAGTCTGTCTTAAGACTGTATCTCAGGTTGGAAGCTGGCAGCCTGTCCTTTTCCTTAAAGCTGAAGTAATCTGAATTATCGCCTCCAACTATTATGTGATCTACAAGCGGCACACCTACCAGATCACAAATCTTAATCATCCTGTCGGTAAGTATTGAGTCTTCAATTGAAGGGTCAAGATTTCCAGACGGATGGTTATGAATCATAATCATGGTCGATGCATTGGATAGTATAGTTGCCTTTAATAACTCTCTTGGATGCGCTACTGATCTATCCAGTGCACCCATACTTGCAAAGGTACAATTAATTGGTGTACCGTCAGATTTAAGATTTATGATACATACAACCTCTCTATCCATCTCGCATAGTTCCTGGCCTATAAGCTTTACCGCATCCTCAGGAGACTTAACCGGATGCCCCGACATAAGCGGAGCATCCTTATTAAGGCGTATAGACACCACATCCAACTTAAATGGATTCTTCTTCGGCATCTTCGTCACCTCCATCCAGACCTTCGACCGTGATGATAAAATCCTCAGGACTTTCATTCATGATTCTTATTAAATCTTTTATATCAACAGTCTGTAATCCCATAGGAGTCCTCCTATCTTTTAGGTCCTTTATTTGCTTCATAAACAAGCTGCTGCTCTGCAACTTCTCCATCAAGTCTTTTGTTTGGTGTATCAGTAGCAAGCTTAAGTGTACGTGCATTTCTGTCATAGTGATACACCTGATTTGATAATCTATCCTCAAGATTTACTGTTGCCATATTTATGGTATGAACCATTTCAGCAAGCTCTTCAGGAGACTGTGAGCTGGCAGGAACTGCAAGCACCTCATGAATCGAACTTGGAAGAATATATAGATCATCAGAAATTACTTCTGAAAGTTTATGGAGCTCATCCTCATAAATCATAGAAATAGCTCCATGCATATTTCTCTCATTTGTGATCACATACATCATTTCCTCTTCAGGCTGATAAGGCATCATCATATCTAATTCCTCTTCATCAGCACCAATATCAAATAAAGTTCCTCTGAGCATTTCACTCATACCTATAATTTTCACAGGATTTATCCTCTTAGTATTTTCAGCAGCAAGTTCAAAAAGCTCTGCTTCTTTCATACCAATAGCATCAGCAACCTTATTAGTTATGATTGAAGATGCAAGAACCCCTTCACGATCCTCGACTACAACTCTGTAGATGATAGCTAGATCCTGGAATGGTCTGTAAGGAACGTCAGCAAGAAGCCCTTTATTCTGTTCTGCATTAATAAGCTGGAATATGATTCTGTCCTTGCAGTTAGGAAGATCAATCTTCTTAATCACTTCCTCACTTCTTTCCATGCTCTGAAGATATGCTGCCGCAAACTCACTCATAACATCAGGAAGATTCTCAGTAGCCTCATATCTTTCATACATATCCTGAAGATAAAGAGTAGGGCAGATATTTCTCTTCTCTCCCTCAAGCTCTATAGTCACAGCATCCAGTTCTCTGTTTACCTTTGGAACCTTTTCAAATACTACCTTTCCATTCTTCATAGAATCTGGAAAGAAGTTTAAAAGCTCTGTCTCTACTACGCCTTTAAATGTCTCAAAATTCATTCTCATATATTTTTACCTCTTATTCTTTCTCCCAATCACTTGGGTTTTCTCCTAAAATTGATACAAAAATAGGAGATACAAACCTTATGGCTCATATCTCCCGATTTCCATTTACTAAATTGTCTTTTACTAAAATGTGTTTTACTCTTCTATATCGTCATCATATTCTTCAATATCATCAACCATAGAAGTCTTTTTACTGAAGAATATATATGATACCGCAAAGAGTATAAATGCAAGTCCGATAGCACCACAGACAAATGGATTATAGTTGTCACCTGTCTGAGGAAGCTTTGGCTGTGTAGGCTTATTAATAAGATCAAGTGTATACTCAACTACCTCTGGAGCCTTTGCATCATCCTGAAGCTTACCATTCTCATCTCTTCCATAGGTGAATGTCACCTCATGAGGAGTACTATCAAGAATATAATCTTCCTTAGCCTTTGTTTCGACGACTGTATAGGTTATATCCTTATCAAAGCCACCGTCCTTGTCAAAGGTACATATAGGAAGTAGATCACTCTCAGCACACCCATCCTTTCCAGTAACAAGTGTCTGAAGCACCTTACCATCCTTATCTCTGATTTCGAACTCAACACCTTCAATCATTGTATTAAGCTCTGAATCTCTCTTCTTAAGGAGTAGTTTTCCATATACATAGTCATCCTTCATCTGACACTTCTGGATTTCTCCTGAGTCCTTAACCTCGAATTCTATATCGTTTGCTATGGTATAACCATAAGGTGAAGTCTCCTCTCTAAGAGTGTACTTACCTGCCGGTATCTTCTCAACCATATGAGGTTCCTTAGTACTGGTCCAGGTCTCAACAGTCTTACCTTCGGAATCAATAATAGTAAGCTTTGCACCCTCAAGTTCCTTGTCTCCAGTCACATCAGTTTTACTGAATTCAACCTTAATAGGAACATCTGTGAACTCTGCTTCGAACTTAAGCACTTTTTCTCCTTCAGAATTATATGATGCATCAATCTCCACTTTTTCCTTATTGGAAGCATAACCCTTAGGAGGTTCAATCTCCTGGATATAATACTTTCCAAGCGGAAGATCTGATACAAAATGAATCTTTCCTTCGGAATCTGTAACAGCCTTTTCAATCAGACTGTCTGTTGGAAGCTTTGCATCAGTTTCAGTGCAAATTATTTCCTCAGCAGAATACAGTCCAAACATAGCGCCTTCAAGAGCTTTACCAGTTTCTGAATCCTTCTTTATAACAGAGATTTCTACCTTCTGTCTTTCGTTAAAGATATGATCTCCAGCATAAACGATAGGAGTATCCTGATCCATATATGAAAGGTCAGCATCAATAGGTGTGCTATCCAGCATAAAGCCTTCAAGTGTAGCAGTCTCAACTAGATAATACTTACCAAGTGGCAGCTTATCTATAAATGCTACACCTTTATCGTTTGTTACAAGAGTTGCAACAAGCTCGTCCTTCTCATAGTAGACAGTATCAAGACCATCAGGACTTACAATATCTTCCTTTGCATATACTTCAAAAGTTACACCAGCCATGGATTTCTTCTTCCAGCTGAACAGGAAGTCATACCACTTATCCTTGGTAGCCTCAATATCCTGAAGGAACTCTCCATCCTTATTTATGATTATTGTACCTGTAGGCACCTCGTCCTTCATAGTTACTGACTGGATTTCTTCTGTATCAATTACAGTGAACTCCACATCTGCCGCTCTGAGATATCCGTAAGGTGCGAACTCCTCACGAAGGATATATGTTTCTCCAACCACAAGCCTCTTAAGCACATGCTTTTCACCTGCCTTAGATGTCCAGGTTTCTACCACGTTACCATCCTTATCGATTACTGAAAGTGTAGCTCCACTAAGCTCAGCACCACTTGTTATATCCTCCTTGGAGAATTCGAAACTTGTAGGAGTATTTATAAACTCACTACTGTACTTTGCTACAGGAGTATTTTCATCAATATATCTGGCGTCGAACTCAATCACTTCATCAGATGAAACATATCCAGCCGGTGTTTTAATTTCCTTTGCTGTATACTTACCAAAAGGATAATCCTTAGTGAACTTTATAAGTCCATCTGCATCTGAGATTGCCTGTTCCAGAAATGTTCCAGCCTCAACAACAACCTTACCATCTCTTGTCTTAATATCTTCAGCAGCATATAGTCCGAAGACTGCACCTTCGATAGCTCTGTCATCTTCTGCATCTCGCTTTTCTACAACAAGCTCAAGTTTTTCTCGTTCATCCTTAAATGTCTTTGTGTCATAGATCACAGGAGTCTCATCATCAGCATAAACAAGTGTACTGGTCTGTTCCTGAGGATCAAGCAGATATCCAAATGGAGCCTTTGTCTCAACAACTTTGTACTGTCCAAGAGGAATATCCTTAAGTACTGCTTTACCTTCTGCATCAGAAGTAAGCGTTGCTACCAGGTCTCCCTCACTATAATACTTTGTTCTCTCCCCAGACTCATCCACCTGGTTATCAGCAGTATAAATATCCTCAGCTGCATATACCTCGAACTCTGCCCCTTCAAGACCACCTTCAACATATACGAACTCTTTTTCGTCACTGTCAGCAAACCATCCACCTTCATAACCTTCAAGTACTTCACCACGCTTTTCTATGGTAATCTCACCCTTTGTTGGATGATTCTCATATTCCACTGTGATAATAGCCTCATAGGTGTCAGGATCTGTCTCATAGAAAGTATCAGTATCAACTGCGACCTCAACATAGTTCTCATTCTTCACATAACCATAAGGTGCTGCTATTTCTTCTATTCGGTAATTTCCAAGATGAAGTACCTGAGGAAGTAAAAGATCACCATCATCATCTGTCTTAAAAGTCTTATGTGTAACCTTTGAAGGATAAGTTGTGATCATCTCAACATATTCCTCTGTATCCATGTTATAGATACGGAACTCAGCATTTGGAAGAAGAACCGTTTTCTTTGTCTCATCATCCTTCTTTATGATGCGAAGCTTTGCACTGAACTCTCTATCTATGAAAACTCTCCATACAAGAGGTTCGTCTGGCTTATGCTCTGTGATTCTTACCTCAAATGGTTTTACTGTTTCCATGTTGTGAGGTGTAACTGACTCAACCACGATATAGGTTCCATATGGTATCGGAATAGATACTGCATGTCCCTTTTTATCTGTATAGATAGTGGTCTCTCCCTTACCTTCGGCTGCTTCCTTTCCGGTTACTTTGCCTCCGATAACTATAGGGGTAGCATTATCAAAATCATAGCTGCCGTCTTCCTTTACAGGAAGCTTTGACTTAAGGTAAGCTGTGAAGCCTGCTCCTTCAAGAAGCAGTGCCTCAGTATCCTCGCCATTATCTGATACTTTGATCAGCTGGAATGGCTGCTTCTTAACCTGCTCCTCAGATGTTGACTCTCTCGCTACCTCTGCTACAAGATCACCCTCATAATCACATTTAAGGTCATGCTCCTCAGTGTCAATGTTATAACCTACCGGAGCCTCTATCTCTTTGATGTAATAATCACCTAGATACAAGTTTTTAATCTCAGCCTCTGCATTTGCATCTGTTTTAAGCTCTGCAACTTTTGTACCCTTCTTATAAAGAACTCCTGTCTTTCCGTCAGGATGAACTATATCATTACGAGCATAGAGCCCATATACTGCCCCCTCAAGTGAAGCATCGCCCTGTGGATAAGGCTTTCCAGTTTCCTTATCAACCTTATAAAGATGAATCTTGGCTGTTACCCTGTCATTCTCAAATGTGTGCTTAAACTCAGCTGTGGGAGTCTTCTCATCCATATTTTCAAAGCTGAAATTATATACATCTGTCTGATTACGGAGATAACCATATGGCGCCTTAGTCTCCTTAATATAATATGAATTAGATATTGGAAGATCTACTGTATAAGCTCCAATTCCATCATTTCCGGTTGTAGCTGTCTGTATTGCTGTATCCTTCTTCATTATGACTGTACCATCATAATTTTTGATATCATTTCCGGCATACATGGTATACTCTCCACCCTTAAGTGGATTCTTAGTATCCTTATCAATCTTGGATACAGTAACCTTTGCTTTCTGACGCTGGTTCTCAATAGTCACGCTCTCAAACTGCACTTCGACATTCTGATCCTTATATTCAATCGTTACAGTCTTAGTTTCACCATTGATCGTATAACCACCGATACTTTTGGTTTCAGTAACATTGTAGGTTCCAAGATGAAGATTATTCAGTGTCACCTGACCATCCTTACCACTCACAAGTCCCTCTGATATGACAGCACCTTTGTTATAAACCTTGGCTCCGTCAGCTCTGTAGATGTCTGCCCCGGCTGTAACCTTAAAGGTTGCTCCTGGGAGCTTTCTCTTCTCATAAGTGAAGTTGGTTCCATTCCATCCTACAAGAACCTCACCTTCCTTATAGATTGTAAGTGCACCTACCTGCTCAGCATCCTTGGCAGTAAATGAAGTTGTCTGACCTGCTTTAACTACAAGTGTGTGAACATCCTTATCAAGAACATATCCCCTTGGTGAAGATATTTCTTTAACATAGTAGGTTCCTGGTGTAAGTGGTCCCGACTTGCAGCCACCGTCATCTCCTGTGACCATCTGCTCTACAAGTGCAGTACATCCACTATCAGAATAAATACCATAAGTTGCACCTGGAAGCTTAGTACCTGTCGCCTTATCTATTTTCTCCAGGTATCCATAACCTATATCTTCAGTTTTCACTTTGATATACGCATAGATAGGATCCGCTGAAGGTCTTTCAGATACGAACTCCTGATAATTACTGTTACCATTAAACCAGAATACACAGCTCGATGTTGGCTCAACCTTTCCGGTATTTGAAGTAAATGTACCAGTAGTTGCCTCAGTCTGAACCTTTGTACTTGAAATGGTCAGCTTATTACCATCCACAGAAGTATCATAACCCTTGAGACTAAGATCAAAGCCTTTAAGCTCCTTATTCTTATCTGTAAGTGTTATTTCATATCTCTGATTTGTCTCATTCCACTTCAGTTCTATGGTTTCTGCACCACTCTTAGTCTTGCTGGCAAAGCTTGGAATCTTCTGATCATAAGCTGCACCGATACTGTCTCTTAGGGTTTTATAATAACCATAACAAGTATCTGGATCTGGAGCACATCTTGAAAGAGTATAGGCAGCATTATCTGCACTATCTGTTCCAAAGAGTCCTTTTTCTATGATCCATACCTGACTCTGCGTTGCAATGAACTGATCCTTCTTGTCATTTGATGGCTCATTCTGTGTATCTGCTGTATCCGCATAACCATAATACAGACAAAGAGCAAGCAG
>CAMHCL010000068.1 GCA_946183625.1 uncultured Lachnospiraceae bacterium | reverse complement strand
TCTTATGGTATTCGGGTGCTCTTTCTTTTGCTCTGCCCTGCAAAACGATTTTTCGCTTGTTTATATAGGTATTATGGAGTAAAATCAACATGGGATACGAGGTAAAAAAATAATTCCTGGAGTTTATAATGGATATTTTATCGATACTACAGCTTCTTGGAGGAATAGGAATATTCCTCTATGGATTGAGCAACATGAGTTCGAATCTTGAGAAGGTTACCGGATCAGGACTGGAGAAGCTGTTAGAGAAGTTAACAACAAGTAAGAAAAAGGGCGTTGGCAGGATCAAGGGCTGGAGCTTCGGTGCAGCTATCACTGCGATACTACAGAGTTCAGCCGCTACAACCATAATGTTGGTAGGTTTTGTAAATGCCGATATCATGAACGTGGGACAGGCATTACCGGTAGTGTTTGGTTCAAACCTGGGTAGTACAGTAACGGCACAGATACTCCGTCTTGGTGATATTGGTTCAGACAACATTTTGGTTTCTCTTCTTAAACCATCAGCCTTTGCATGTGTGCTGGTAGGAATCGGTGCATTTATAATAGTTTTTTCGAAAAATAAAAAGTCTAAGAATGTAGCAGGCATACTTGTTGGACTGGGAATGCTCTTCTACGGTATGACTCTTATGGAGAATGCACTTGCACCTCTTAAGGACAATGCCACATTCCAACATATGTTTACATCTTTTGAAAATCCGCTTCTGGGTATATTGATCGGTCTTGTAATCACGGTCATACTTCAGAGCTCGAATGCTTCTGTCGGTATCCTTCAGACATTGTCTGTAACGGGTGTTATATCATATGGTGTAGCCATTCCTATTATCATAGGTGAGAATATAGGTAAATGTTCTACTACCATTATAGGTGGTATCGGAGCCAACAGAAAAGCAAAGAGACTGGTAGTGGGTTACGTATTCTTTAATCTGTTTGGTGCTATTCTGTTCTCAGTTGTAATATATGGAATTCATTATACTATCGGACTTCCATTTATGAGTCAGCTGATCAACAGGAGTGGTATAGCTACCATCCACCTTTTATTCAATTTGATAACAAGTTTAGTGCTGCTGCCGTTTTCTGATAAGGTATCGAAGCTGACAGCCAAGATAGTAGGCGATGTTGAAGAGGAGGATCTTCAGGATAAGGAGCTTGCGAAACTGGACGACATGCTTCTCAATACACCTACTGTAGCCCTTGAGCAGTGCAAACAGCTTATAACCAAGATGGGAGAAGCTATCACTGAGAATTATAAGATAGCAACTTCTCTGATCTATGATTATGATGAGTCAAAATTCAGTACATTGGAAGCTAATGAAGCTTTTATAGATAAATGTGAAACAGTCCTTTCTTCTTATGTTATAAGGATCGATAGAAAGAGACTTACCAGGGACAATAAGCTGGTGGTTTCGGAAATCCTGAATTCCATAAGTGACTTCGAACGAATGGGCGACTATTGCATGAACATAGCATATAATGCTCAGAGCAAAAACGAGCAGAATATACATTTCACTCCTGATGGCCATAGAGAGGCAGTGACCATCGCAAAGGCTGTTGAGTATACTATTGATACTCTTCTGGAGGCCTTTACAAATGATGATCCTGCCCTGGCTGTAAGAGTTGAACCACTGGCTGATATAGTTGATAATCTGAAGGAATTGATAAAGAGTCACCACGTAGACAGACTGCAGGATGGCATCTGTTCCATAGAAGGTGGTGTTTCACTGTTCGATCTTCTGGTGAGCTTTGAACGTATATCATCTCATGCGTCAAATATATCGCTTCATATAATGAAACGTGTTGGTGGCGATAGAGATTTCGACGAAATGCATGGACATACGAATGATGTATCCAGTGAGGAATACAAGGCACTCTATCATTATTATGAAATGCAATATATAGAACCAATCAAGGTTCCTCTTACTGATGAGGAGAGAGCTGAATACCTGAGAAATGAAAAGCATCCAGCTACCGGAACGGAACAGCTTGCTGGTGAGACAGCTGCCGAGGCAGAGAAGAGAGAGAAGGCAGAAGAGAAGGCTAAGAAGAAAGAAGTTAAGAAAGCGGTAAAGAAGACTGCCAAGAAGAAGGACGAGCCTAAGAAGTCCGACAAGAAAGAAGAACCTAAGAAGAAGACATCCCAAGAGGATGAATCCAAGAAGATAAAGAAGGAGAAGTAAAGTGGAGAGACAGAGTAACATAACCCAGGAGGAGTTTAATTATGCACAGACAACCATTAAGAGGCTGTCAGGATATTATGATTCCAAGGTGGTGGGTCAGCAGAATTTAAAATTTGCGCTTGTAGCATCAATTATAGCGGACGGACATATCCTTATAGAGTCTGTTCCTGGACTTGCTAAGACTACAGCTGCAAAAACTATATCAGATGCGGTGGATGGAAAGTTTTCACGTATTCAGTGTACTCCGGATCTTCTCCCGAGCGATATTATAGGTACTCAGGTTTATAATCAGTCTACAGGAGCTTTCGAGACAACTCTTGGACCTGTATTTGCAAACTTTGTTCTTCTGGATGAGGTTAACAGATCAAGTGCTAAGACTCAGAGTGCCATGCTTGAGGCCATGCAGGAACGTCAGGTTACTATCGGTGGTGTAACCTACAGCATGCCTGATGATGTATTTATTGTTATCGCAACACAGAACCCTATAGAGCAGGAAGGTACATATATGCTTTCAGAAGCACAGACAGACCGCTTCCTAATCAAAGAGAAGATAACATATCCATCTCCTGAGGATGAGACAGAAATCCTCAATAGAATTGAATCACATTCTATCAGAAAGACACCTGCAGTTCTTTCTATAAAGGACGTTAACAACCTCCAGGCTATAGCTGAGAGAGTTTATATAGATAAGTCTGTTAAGCAGTATATATCATTCATAGTTGATGCTACACGTCATGCAGACAAGATGCTCCCACCGGAGTTCTCCAAGTATGTACGTATGGGTGCCAGCCCTAGAGCATCAATCGCATTTATGAAGATAGCAAAGGCAGTTGCTCTTATCTACGGAAGAACCTATGTTATTCCTGACGATGTAAAGCTTCTCCGTCATCAGGTACTGCGTCACCGTATAGATCTTAACTACGCTGCAATCGCGGATGGTGTTGAGGTTGAGACTATCATAGATAAGCTTGTTAATTCTATTCAGACACCTTAGTTTTGTCAAAACCTTTAGAATTATTCGAATACTGAAATTAATGCAACAATTTAGGATTATTACGACACTATAGTAATATAAGGGAACATATATATGAATTATGATTATCTTGCGAAAATTAAATCCAAGATAGCACTCTATTCCAAGAAAAAAACTTCGAACTTTCTGGATGGTGAATTTAGATCTGTTCATAGAGGACGGAGTTTTGATTTTGATGATCTGAGAGAGTATCACTACGGCGACAACATAAAGGATATTGATTGGAAGTCTACATCAAAGACCGGCAAGGTTCTGATAAGACGTTATATAGCCGACAAGAAGCACAACATCCTTTTCGTGTGTGACAGCGGACGAAAGATGATGGCCGACACCTCCAAGGGTGAGAATAAGGCTGATGTGGCGCTTGATACACTTGGAACCATTGCTTATCTGGTAGAGGCTCATGGTGCTGACTATGCCGTGATCACCAGTAATGAGCTGGGATACGATTTCAGTTATTTCAAATCCGGTAAAGTACATTTTGAAAATGTAATGAATAAGTATAATAAATGTCTTAAGGACGAGACACGCATCCACTTGTCGGATATGCTGGAGTATGTAGCTGAAAATATTCGACGTAAGATGATTGTATTTATCATTACTGATATGGATGGACTGGATCAGCTGGATGAGAGTACTCTGAAGAGACTGACTGTCAGAAATGATGTTATGCTCATTAATATCGAAGATGCATATATGACAGGTGACAGGCTCTTTGATATGGACAGCAAGAAGTATGCCCGAAGCTTCTTCCTGAAGGATGATAAGCTTCATCAGGCAGAGATAGCAGAGAGAAATAAAGTTCGTCAGCGTGCGGAGGATATGTGTAAGCGTCATCAGATCACTACCATGGATCTGGCATGCGAGAGCGAGATAATAGATAAAGTAGTAGAGTTATTTGAAAGGCACAGGAATGAATTATTCGGTTGAGTTACAACCTCCATTTCAATATATGATCTTATGGCTGATACTGGGATTTGTGCTCATAGGTTTAGCTATATTCCTTGTTATATTCTTCCATAAAAAGCTGAAGAATGACATAGAAGAAGCTAAGATCATGAAGATCAAAAAACCAAAGCGCATAACCCTTCAGTTCATCAAGGGTAAGTACATGAAGGAATTGTCTTACCTGGATGAGGATGTAAGATCCGGTAAGATAACACCTAGAGAAGGATATCAGAGACTCAGTCTTGATATCCGATTGTTTGTGTATGAGGTTACGGGTATTCGCGTGCAGGAATGCACACTTATGGATATAGAGAGACTTAATATCCCGGCGCTTACACAGTTAGTCAGAGAGTACTATAGACCGGAGTTCGCACCTGAAGAAGTAAAACAGGTTTCCGGAGCTATTATGAAGACCAGAGGAGTCATAGATAAATGGAATTAATAAATCCATTGGCAATTGAGATAGGGTTGCCTATTATAGTGATGCTGGTTCTGATCCTGCACATTATAAAAATGAAAACTAAATACAGTGGTGGAACCAAGGCTGCAAATACCAGGTTTCTGAAGGACCTCCCTATTTATAAAAAGAGAAAGAGAGTCTACTTCATTACGACCATCATAGTCGAGGTATGTCTAGTTTTGTCTATGGCTATGTCGGCTTTCCTTGTTGCAAGGCCTGCAGAAAAACATACAACAAGCAACGGTACCAAGAAGAGAGATATATTCCTATGTCTGGATGTATCCTACTCTATATGTGATTTGAACTATGACCTGGTTGAAAGCCTGAAAGAGGTTGTTGCTGGTCTCGATGGAGACAGATTCGGTATATCTATATATAATACTTCTACCGTTCTGTATGTTCCTATGACTGATGATTATGACTTCGTCGTACAGAAGCTGGATGAGCTGAAGGTATACTTTGATCTTCAGAAACAGTACATGGCTCTGTATAAGGAGTCGTATCATTACAACACATACAGTGATGAATATAATCAAATGCTGGAGCTGAAGGATAAGCTTGATTATTATGATGCCGGAACTCTTGTAAATAACTATGTTAAAGGTAGTTCCCTTGTAGGCGAGGGACTGGCTTCTTGTATGTATAGTTTTCCAAGACTGGAATCTGAAGACAGAACACGTCTAATCATCATGTCTACGGATAATGCACAGGAATCACTGGCAAGTCCTCTTGTAGAACTGGATGAGGCAACAGATATATGTAAGAAGAATAACATCAAAGTCTTTGGTATTTTCCCTAATCAGGACAACTGGAGCTTTATGAATACTTCGGACTATGAGTCTGATCTTCAGGAGTTTAAGAAATGTGTTGAAAAAACAGGCGGCACATTTTACAAGCAGAGCGAGACCCTTACTGTGGATGATATCATTAAGGATATACAGGCACAGGAGGCGCTGGAGGTTGATGAGGTGGTTATGACTAGAATGGTTGACCAGCCACTGATACCATATCTGATAATACTTATAAGCCTGGTCATGATGGCGGCTGTGGCTATATATATGAAGGTGTAAAGAGATGACGTATAAACCTATTATGCCGATGGTGATCATCGTCCCGATACTTGTTTTTATCCTGGGCGTATGCATCTACAGCATAGTGAAAAGAAAATCTGAAAAACTTGATAAGGCTCTGGCGATAGGCAGGATAAGTGTTATCATTATCCTCATGTTTTTCATAAATCTGCGACCTATGAGAAAGGTCTATGACATGCAGGTTGAAATGAAGAATATCGACGTGCTTATCGTAATGGATACCACTATTAGTATGTGGGCGCTGGATTATGATGGCAAGGATCCACGTATGGATGGGGTTTCCGCAGATTGTGAATATATTATAAATGAGCTTATAGGAAGTAACTTCGGACTCATAAGATTTGATAATAGGGCGCAGGTGCTGGCTCCATTCACTCAGGACGCTAATACTGTCAGGGATGCAATCTCTACAATCAAGACTCCTGATATCTATTATGCCAAGGGAAGTAACATGTCTGTGGCTTATGAGGAATTGGAGAAGATGCTGATATCTTCCTCCGAGAAGGAAGGAAGACTTACTATGCTTTTCTTCATAAGTGATGGTGAGATCACAGATGGAAGCGCGCTTCAGTCCTTTAAGGATCTGGAAAAATATGTGGATGGCGGTGCTGTTCTGGGCTATGGCACAGCTAAGGGTGGAAGGATGAAGAATTCCTATGGTGGATATATTAAGGATCCTAAGACCAACAGTGATGGCTATTCAGTTATAAATGAAGATAATCTGAAGCAGATAGCAGATGATCTGGATATAGACTATATCCATATGACGAAGCAGAGCAACATTTCATATCTGGTGGATTCCATT
The DNA here is from genome assembly GCA_946183625.1 of uncultured Lachnospiraceae bacterium. Lineage (GTDB taxonomy): Bacteria > Bacillota > Clostridia > Lachnospirales > Lachnospiraceae > Eubacterium_Q. Next base: position 1,886 of record CAMHCL010000068.1, on the reverse strand, counting down.
AAGACGGGAAGTTCGTTGGTGATGGGTGATTCTGATGCAATAGTTTATGAAGATATATATTTCTACTTTGCATTTCCTATGCTCCTGCTGCTTGTATGGGAAGTAATAGTATTTGTTCGCAAGGGAAGACTGTAATAGATGAAGGAAAAGAAACCTAAAAAAACTAAAGAGAAGAAGGTTCGCGAGAAGAAGGAGAGAAAACCTTTTAAGCCTGAGAATCCTATAGGATTCATGCGTGGTATCATTATCGCTTCCGTACTTCTAGGCATTATGGGACTGTTCCTATGCATCAGATATGCTATGAACAGTGGATTCCTTATTGCATATAATAAGGGTAATTACAGCAGTACCATTCCGAATGCGCTTCAGAAGGTGAATATTCCGGAAGGTTATCTGCCTTATTATAATGCTGGAAATGTGGACTATATGCATGGTGATTATGACTCGGCTATAGGTAACTATAAGCAGGCTCTTGAGTGTGCTCCTCCTGAGAAGAAAGAGTGTTCCATACGTATTAATCTGGCACTTGCTATGTGCCATAAGATAGACTTTGAACATCTTGATACTGAGAAGAGCGTGGCCAGTGCGGTAAGACAGCTGAAGGCTGCCCGTAAGGTGCTGGTGGAGGATGGCTGTGCATGTCCGGAGGTTGGAAAAGCCGATGGTCATAGTCCGGAAGCTGAGAAGCTCAAGAAGGACATAGATGATATGCTTCAGCAGCTGGATTCGGAAAATCAGTATGGTGATGAGGACGAAGAAGAACAGGAAGATTCCGGTGATGAGGATAAGAAGGATTCTTCAAGCGAACATCACGAGTCACAGCGTGAACAGCAGTTAAGAGAAGACCTCGAAGAACAGAAGGAAGAGTCTATGGAACATAGGCAGGAAGTTCAGGAGTCGGAATATAATCAAAGTGGAGAAAACGGTGGCTATGGCGAGAACCAAGACCAAGCAAACTGGTAAAGAAGATAAGACTGAGAAGGCTGTAAAGCAAAGCAAGGCCGATAAGAAGGCTGAGAAGGCTGTAAAGCAAAGCAAGGCTGATAAGAAGGCTGAGAAGAAGTCCAGGAAAAGAAGAGCCCAGAAAAGCAATACGAAGAAGCTGAAATGGGACCAGCTTGATAACACAGCCCAGCTATTCCCTGTTATAGCCAGGGAAGGCATGACAAATGTATATCGCGTCAGTGTTGTCCTCAATGAGGATATACAGGCTGATCTCCTACAGAAGGCAGTAGAAAAAGTACTGCCTTACTTTGATGTTTTCAAATGTACTATGAAGCGTGGTTTCTTTTGGTATTATTTTGAAGAAAATCTCTCACCAATCCCGAGAATTCTTGAGGAACATCAGTATCCATGTCTGTTTATGGATCCTGCGGCTAACAATAAATATATGTTCAGAGTCAGCTATTATAAAAACAGGATCAATCTGGAAGTCTTTCATGCGCTTTCGGATGGAAATGGTGCTCTGAATTTCCTTAAAGAGATAACATACCAGTATCTGAGATATTCACATGAAGAATTGGCTGCTATATCTCAGGATAAGCTGGATATCAGTACATCCCTGGATTCATCTGACAGCTATCTTCAGAATTATACTCATAAGGAGAAGAAGACTTATGAGACACAGAAGGCAGTTGAGATAAAGGGAGATAAGCTGCCGGACAACAAGCTTGCAGTTATTCATGGCATAGTTCCGGTAGATCAGATCAAGAAGGTGTCAAAGGAATATGGCGTGACTATAAACCAGTACATAGTTGCAGCATATGCCTGGGCTATCTATAAATCATATCTTCGTGGCCAGTCTTCGGCTGAGCCTATAATTACCAGTGTACCTGTTAATCTAAGACCTTTCTTCGGTTCAGATACAAATAGGAATTTCTTCGTAG
>CAMHCL010000067.1 GCA_946183625.1 uncultured Lachnospiraceae bacterium | reverse complement strand
CTTTTTATTTCTCCTTTGCTTAAAACTATACCCCATCTACCTAATAATTATCTGTAAAGCGATGTCTTACGCCATTCTTCTTGTATGCGATAACTGTGTCTATATTAACATTCTCAACACTTCTAAAGATGTTTGCTTCAACAAAAGGATTGTCTTTTTTTAATTCTGCAATCAGTTCCTTAACTTCCATTCTTTTGGATGTGACTGGTTCGTTCGGATCATTTAGCAGCATTGTATCTGAGAATTTACATGCACATTGCAGAAAATGTAATTCATTCTCGTCTCGCCACCTCTTAATATCATCTTCTCTGATGAGATACATCGGTCTGATAAGTTCCATTCCTTCGAAGTTAGTAGAATGAAGCTTCGGCATCATCGACTGTATCTGTCCACCATAAAGCATTCCCATCAGGATTGTTTCTATCACATCATCATAATGATGTCCAAGAGCAATCTTGTTGCAACCAGCTCTTCTTGCATGGTCATACAGATAGCCCCTTCTCATTCGGGCGCACAGATAGCAGGAACCATTATCTACATTCACAACGCTGTCGAAGATATCTGATTCAAATATTTCTATAGGTATATCCATGAGAGCTGCGTTTTCTTCGATGGATCTTCTGTTTTCTTCTTTATATCCCGGATCCATTACCAGAAACTTAAGTTCAAATGGAAATCTTCTATGATTCTGTAATTCCTGAAAAAGCTTCGCCATCAGGAAGCTGTCCTTGCCTCCGGACATACATACCGCAACCTTGTCTCCTGGCTGCAGAAGCTCATATTCATTTATAGCTTTGGCAAAGGGCGTAAATAATTTCTTGTGATATTTCTTTCTGATATCACGTTCAATTATCTCAGCCTTCGTCATTTCTGATTCGTCTTTTTTCACTATTATTGATCCTCTGTGGAAACAGACTCAGATGAACTGTCACCGTTTAACATTTCTTCCAGAGTACGCCAGCCAAGGACGGCACATTTTACTCTTGAAGGCATGTGTGAGATGTCCTTCAGGCTTCCAGCCTCTTCAAGCATTTCCAGTTCTTCATCAGAGATTTTCTCTTTAATCATCTTGAGGAAGATGTCCTTAAGCTCCATTGCCTCTTCAACCTTGCGGCCGATAACCAGCTCCAGCATCATGTCTGCACTGGCCTGGGATATGGCACAGCCATCTCCGTAGAATGCTCCACTCTCAATAACTCCGTCATCCGATACATTTAACTGTAAGGTTATATCATCACCACAGGATGGATTCACTCCACGAAGTGATTTCTGTGGTTCTATCAGCTTAGTCTTATGGATAGGACGGATGTTATGCTCCGTTAATATTTCATTGTAAAATGTTCTGTTTTCCATTTCTATCTCCGTAATTCTAAGATTATCCGGGCTCATATACGGTGGCTCTTAAGGATCAGTCAGGATAGCCCATCATCGGTCTGATCTTCGCAACTACATCCAGAAGTCTCTGGACCTCATCTTCTGTATTATAGAACATGAGGCTTGCCCTGGTAGTTGACGGGATGCCTATAAACTGGTGAAGCGGTTCAGCACAGTGATGACCTGCACGAACTGCAACATTTGCATCAGCTATTATTGCAGCTATGTCATGAGGATGAACTCCCTCAATCTTAAATGTAATAATTCCGTGATGTTCCTCTGCTTTATCTGAACCCAGCACGATCACATGTGGAATATCCTTCATTCCATCAAGTGCCATTCTGGTCAGTTCCAGTTCTCTCTCTTCGATGGCATCTAATCCGATGCTCTTCACATATTCTATAGCACTGGCCAGTCCTACTGCCCCGCCGGCATTAACTGTTCCGGCCTCGAACTTATGAGGAAGTTCCGCATAGGTTACATCCTCAAGAGTTACGTATTCGATCATTTCTCCACCAGTTAAGAATGGTGGCATCTTATCTAATATTTCTTTCCTGCCATAGAGAACTCCGATTCCCATTGGTGACAGGAGCTTATGTCCGGAGAATGCCAGGAGATCAACTCCCATATCCTGCACATCTGTTTTGCTGTGAGGAACACTCTGGGCTCCGTCTGCAACGAAGATTGCTCCCACCTTGTGAGCCTCTTCAGCAAAAGACTTTATATCTATTATGTTGCCATATACATTTGACATAGCTGTCATGGCAACTATCTTAGTTTTCTCATTTAACAGTTTCTGGAATTTCTCAAGTGAAAAGCTTCCATCTTCTTCTATGTCCAGATACTTTACAACTGCACCATGCCTCTTCGCAGCATGCCTCCATGGAAGCATATTGCTGTGATGCTCTGCCACTGTAGTAATTATCTCGTCGCCCTCATTTAAGCATAACTCACCCAGCGAGAACGCAGCCAGATTAAGGCTTTCGGATGCGTTACGGGTAAAGATTATCTCCTTATCAGAAGCAGCGTTTATGAAATTTGCAACTGTAGTTCTTGCGGCTTCGTAACGGTCTGTGGCATCTATGGACAGCTCGTACAGGCCTCTGAAGGGATTTGAGTTATGGTGATAATAATAATCATCCACAGCCTCTATCACTGCACGAGGTCTCTGTGTCGTCGCCGAATTATCCAGGTACGCAAGATCTGATTTTTCAAAGAAAGGGAAGTCCTTTCTGATTTCCTTTACATTTAAACTCATTTTCAATCCTTCTACTCGCTCAGCAGCAGTTCTCTGGTCTTCTCGTCAGGAATACGGCCTGCAACTGCATCGATTCTTGACTTAGCCATCAGTTCATTTATATCATCTTCGGATATTCCCCTTGTCTGGAAATACAGAAGTATCTCGTCGGAGATCTTTCCGATAGATGCACCATGGGCACCTTCTACATCCTCTTCTGCACAGAGGATAAGTGGAACAGTTCTATTGTGTACGCCTTCATCCATAAGAAGCACGTCTTCTCTCTCATCACCGGTTGCATCCTTGCAGCCCTTGATGAAATCAATAGTTCCACGGAATGTCTTATCTGCTTTATCACGAAGAACACCGCTTACATTTATCTTGGAATCTGTGAGGCAGCCCTTATGTCTTGCCACGTAGTTTATATCCAGCTTGTCATCGCCCTTTGCAAGATAAGCTGTATCTATATCAAGTGTACTCTTATCTCCCACAAGTTCAGCTGCACAGCTGAGAGATATATTCTGTGAGCTTGAAGCATCAGCATCATTATTGTCACTGATCTGAATCAGCTTCAGTCCACCCTTTTCATCATAGGTTCCACCGATGCTGTCGATGAATACTGCCTTGTCTCCAAGCTGGAACACCTCAACCAATGTGAGCTTTGCATTCTTCTCAGCTTCGATACGGATATCATTTGCGATTGTGCCTTCGCCCTTAAAGATAAGCACTGCAGTAAGCTCTGCTCCTTCGCCAAGACTGAATACCATGGAATTCAGGGCACACTCATCTGCATTTGCCGCAGCCGACACATTTAACCTTATAGGCTCTGCAACCTTAACGCCCGCCTCAACACTATAGGATACAGCAGGGAATTCAGCAGCAACCACATAATTCTTGAAGTCCTGTCCGGCGCCAAGCTCCATTCCATCGAAGCCTGTAACAGTAATATCTGTAACAGTCCCCTCGGTAACTTCAGCAGGAATAGTCTCCGTACTGATTTCAACCGGCACGATTCTTTCCGGAACCTCTATACTCTTTTCATTCACCTTCAGCCAGGTCCATGTAGGAACCGGCAGCTGGTTGATCTCTATCTTACTCATTTTAATCCTCGTTATCCTTTAACTTTAATCTGATAACATCCTTTTCTACATTATCTTCATCATCTACATTAACCATATATAGCTTGGATAAGAACTGCTCTTCAGTCCCTTCCATCACATTTCCATTTCTATAATAGTTCCAGGAATCAACCTTCTTCAGTCCGAAGAATCCTGTCTCAACTATCTGGTAGAAATGTCTCTTAGGTATTTCCTGCGTATTATTTCTTATATATGAGAAAGCCTGCTCAAATGTAAGCTTCTTCGCCTTAACTTCCCTTACCTCATAAGAATCCAGAGCAGTTACTTCACACAGCAGAACCTTGCAGTTCCTGACCGGCTCGTTCAGCATCCTTCTGTAAGAGAAACCAAAGATATGACTCATTACTCTCATGATCAAAGCAAAGAAGATGCAGTATATCATGCTGTAGCTTATACCATCCGCTGTGCTTATGAGTTTTGAAAGTATTGTCATCAGGTAAAATGTAACGGGGATTCCTATCACTATCGTTACAAATATACTGATGATCGTTCCCAGCGTATCAACATTCTTGGAATGCGCCACTGTTCTGAACAGCCTTGTAACCACTATTCCGATAAACAGAAGAATGATCACAAATACCAGAACTATAGCCCAGTTAGGTATAAGGAACATAAATCCCTTGGTCGCCGGGAGAAGAATTTTGTAAAGCCATGCAATGATACTATCAAAAAACTCTTCAATAGGACTATATATCTGAATAGCCAGACCTATGAAAAAACAAAGCATCAGCAACACCAATTCTCTGAGCAATTCTTTCACGAAATCAAGCCCCCTTGATTGTCAAATGTTTATCCAATCGAACCCTTCATCTCAAGTCTGATAAGGTTGTTCATCTCTACTGCGTACTCCAGAGGAAGTTCCTTGGATACGCTGTCTGCGAAGCCGCTTACGATCATGGCTCTAGCATCCTCTTCTGAGATACCACGGCTCATGAGATAGAATATAGCTTCATCAGAGATTCGTCCGATCTTAGCTTCATGTCCGATATCAACATCGTCACATCTTACATCCATTGCAGGGACTGTATCAGATCTGGATATGTCATCCAGCATCAGTGATGAGCAGTCAACTGCTGACTTAGAACCCTGTGCATCAGGTCCCACAACAACTGCACTTCTGAATGTACTGATACCGCCACTCTTGGATATAGACTTTGTATTAACTGTTGAAGTGGTACGCTTTCCTGTATGAACCACCTTAAGTCCTGTATCCAGGTCCTGTCCCTCACCGGCAAATGTAATACCCGTGAACTCAACCTTGGAATCATCACCCTTAAGAATGGTCATAGGATACAGATATGATGTATGGGAACCAAATGAACCTGAAACCCATTCCATCTTACCGCCCTCTTCAACTGTAGCCCTCTTAGTATTGAGGTTGTACATATTCTTGGACCAGTTCTCTATTGTTGAGTAACGAAGTCTGGCATTCTTTCCTACGAAGAGCTCAACTGCTCCAGCGTGAAGATTTGCCACATTATACTTAGGCGCTGAGCATCCTTCTATGAAATGTAAATCAGCCCCTTCATCTACTATAATAAGTGTATGTTCGAACTGTCCTGCACCAGGTGCATTTAATCTGAAGTAAGACTGAAGTGGTATCTCAACTGTGACTCCAGGTGGAACATAAACGAAGGAACCGCCTGACCATACTGCGCCATGAAGAGCTGCAAACTTGTGATCCTGTGGTGTTATGAGCTTCATGAAATGCTCATGGATCATATCACCATACTCACCATGCATTGCAGACTCCAGGTCCGTATAGATAACGCCCTGCGCAGCAACCTCTTCTCTCACATTATGATATACAAGTTCTGAATCATACTGAGCACCTACACCTGCCAGAGACTCTCTCTCCGCCTGAGGAATACCAAGACGTTCAAATGTATCCTTGATTTCTTCAGGTACTTCTTCCCAGTCAGCGCTCATTTTGTTATCTTTTGGCTTAATATATGTAACTATATTGTCCATATTGAGGCCATCGATTGGCGGGCCCCAATTCTTCATTTCTATACTGTTATAGATTTCAAGAGACTTAAGACGGAATTCAGCCATCCAATCAGGATCGTTCTTCTCCTTAGATATCTGAGCAACGATCTCAGGGGTAAGACCCTCTGCAACCTTATACACGTCCTCGTCTACATTTCTGAAATCATACAGGCTTCTGTCTACGTCTTCAACGTAGGTCTTTTCTGACTTATCTGCCATATCTGATTTGTCCTTCTATAATAATTCAACTAATCTGTTTACATTACATTTGATAATTACTGAGCCTGAGCTACATACTTCTCAAAGCCATTAGCATTTATCTCATCTACAAGTGATGCATCTCCTGTCTCAACGATTTTTCCATCAACAAGAATGTGAGTGTAATCAACCTTGAGTGCTTCAAGGATACGAGTGCTGTGAGTAATGATAATAAGAGCACCATCTCCTGAATCATGGAAAGCCTTAACACCGTCAGAAACAGTTCTTACTGCATCTACATCAAGACCCGAGTCAGTCTCATCAAGGATAGCAAGATCAGGCTTCATCATCAGCATCTGAAGTATCTCAGCCTTCTTCTTCTCTCCACCTGAGAAGCCCACATTCAGGTCTCTGTCTGCATAAGACTTGTCCATATGCAGAAGTTCCATCTGCTTCTCCAGAGACTTACGGAAATCCCAAAGTCTTGCTCTTGTACCAGTCTTGGTATCAACAGCATTTCTAATAAAGTTAGACAGGGATATACCAGGAATCTCTATAGGATTCTGGAATGAAAGGAAGATACCGGCCTTTGCTCTGTCAGCAACCTCCTCATCTGTTATATCCTCACCTTTAAATGTAATATTTCCGGAACCAACCTCGTAATTTGGATTACCCATGATGGCATAACCAAGTGTTGATTTACCGGCGCCGTTAGGACCCATTATGACATGAGTCTCTCCGGCATTAACCGTAAGATCTATACCATGAAGTATTTCCTTGTCAGAAACGCTTACATGTAGATCATTAATCTGTAATAATTCAGACATTTTATCCTCCTTGTGGAAAACCACAATAATTATATGAAAAAATATAAGTAACCTATTGTCAAACCACACATTAGTTTACTTTAATTAACTGTTAAAATCAAGTCTACTATATAGCTAACTTGTATTTCAACATTCTCTACCCGCTTTCTAAATCATTTACATACTTCTAGGTATTGTAACACAACTTTAATGATAAAAATGCACATTTTACTGTCTCATTTCTAAACATATTGTTGTATAATAATTAGAGTAAGGTAACTATAAAAGTATTTTGTATGTAGAAGGAGGATTACACAATGGCAAATCAGAACATTATCAAATTGAACGACCTTATCGTTAACAATGAAGACTTTAGAAAGAAGATTGCTGATGCAGATAGCAAGATTAACGAGAAATACGGCAAAGACATTACTGACGAGCAGAAGGCAGCTGCGTTTGATGAATTTATATCTCCTATAGCTGCTGATGCAGGAATTCCAATTTCTGCTGATGAAATGAAGGATTTCACTGATAATCATTCAGATGAGCTTTCTGAAGAAGAGCTGGTCGGAGTTGCCGGCGGCGGCTGGGGCTGGGGCTTCTCGCTTTGCTGGGTAGGTGGAATTGGTATTGGAGCAACCGGTACTGACGATGATAAACACGGCAGCGGATGTTGTATCATCGGAATCGGTGACAGTACTGGTATCTGTGTAAGTGCCGGTGCTGTAACAGGATACTGTACATCTCCTGGAAACGACTAACATAGGGAGATATTATTATGGCAAAAAAAGAACTCCACTTAGGTGGAGTTCTTTTTCGCTAATTAATCAGCTTTATATTATGTCGCATTGCGATTTCTTTAAATCTTTCATAGTAGCCTTCTTTATAGAAGATACAAATTCTCTCATCTCTACCATCCAGGCCATTTCCCTGAGCCAATGCTTCTATTCTGCAGCCATAAGCACAAGCGTCCTTCCACTTGCATGTCTGGCACTCTTCTTCTGCATCCTTAAGATCACCAACAGTTCTTGTTACAAGATCTATGAATGGTCCTTTACGTAGGATTTCATGAATATCGTCTTTATAAACATTTCCCCATTGCATACCGTACTTATCTGAAAATCCAGAAAGGCCTATACATGTCATTATACGACCATCACAATCGATATATGGTCTTTCATAAGCATCAGGACATATGGATATTTTATAACGTTTATCATTATACGTATGCATATCCGGAATTATATTAATAGTATTCTTGAACTTGTTAAATACCAGGAAACACCATATATCCAAGCTCATTTGAATATCTTCGGAAATCCACCACTCTGTTAGATTCTCCGCAAAATCCAGCCACTCACATGGTGTTATGGTCTGATCAAGGTGACTTTCAACCCACCGTGGTGCCGGTTCAATACTTGTAATACGAACCGCTTCTACACCTAATTCCTGTAATTTCATTACAGTATCACGAACCGCTCCCATGCTATCTTTCCATACACAGTAGTGAACTTGAAGATCAAACCTCTTTTCCCGCATCATTTTTATCTTTTCAAGAGCATTCTTTTCAGAACCTGGAATGCCTCTTAGCCACTCATGATAACCGATGCCATCAAAACTTACATGAAGAAAAGGATTATGCCCTTGAGCATGTAATGTATCAGCGATTTCAGGAGTCATATGATACAGATTAGTAACCAGGGTTTCCAGCTTCATTCCTCGTCTGCTTAT
>CAMHCL010000066.1 GCA_946183625.1 uncultured Lachnospiraceae bacterium | reverse complement strand
TATTACATAATCCGCTACTCTAATCATAATAAACCACCATCAACTCTTAGTATATGTGAAGTAATAAACGAAGACATATCTGAAGCCAAAAACGCAACAGCATCAGCAACCTCTTCAGGTTTTGCTCTCCTCTTCATTATGCATCTTTGCATTGCTATGTTCTCATCTTCTTCACTCATAGTACTTGCCAGTTCCGTATCAGTTAACCCTGGTGCAACTGCGTTTACCCTTATCCCCATAGGGCCAAGTTCTAACGCTAATCTCTTGACCTCTCCTGAAATAGCAGATTTACTGGAAACATATTCCACATTTGACCAAGCATCATATATAGCTGTCGATGAAATAAATATTATGCTTCCTTTTTTATTTCTCATCATATATCTACTTATAGTCTGAGTGAAAAGAAACGGAGAAAAATAATTTATCTGAAAGACTTCCTTCATCGAATCCATAGGAGTCATTGCAGCCATCCTAAGAGGAAGCCCTATATCTATCGGAATTTTATTAGAAATAATCTGCTTTGCAGCAGCTTTGACCTCGTCTTCATTATTAAAATCGGCATAAACCGGTTTAATCGTTATTTTATATTTTTCATTAAGTTCAGAAATCAGAGAATAAAACTCATCGTTTTCTTTTCTCACCACAGCAAAAACATCCGCTCCATTCTTAGCGAAGTTTTCCAGTATTGCTTTTCCTATTCCCCTGTTACATCCTGTAATGACTGCAGTTTTGCCTTCTAATAACCCCATATTTTCCTTCCAATCATCAATATTTTGTATCTATCCCATTCATTAATAGTTATTTATCTCTCATATACATATACAACTCTAGACATAGCCTCTATCATACGATATCCATCCCATGTAAATTCCAGTCCCATGGTATCTCCGATATCAACTACACGATCCACGCCCCGGACTCCGTATTTATGTACAAATCCAACAATTTCTTTTTTATCCATACCAAGAACAGCGACCGTCTGACAGCACTTACCCATAATAGGTATTATATCACTTAAGGAGTCTGCTGTGAACTGAAAGAAGTATCCACCACCCATCTTATAATCCATTACATCATCAGACAGTTTATCAAGAGTTACTATGAACAGCTTGTTACTACGTCTCTCAAGATAAACTCCATCCTGCTTCATGGAAAGCTCCGTAAATATGGACATCTTATCCACTGCCTGAATAGGCTGCATTTCATACCTGGATGAAACCTCTTCTTCAATGGCATCCCAGAAGCTTTTCTGTATATCTCGCAGTTCCTGTTCCTGTACTACAGCCTGATTGTCCTGTACCGCCTGACCGCCTGGCTCACCACTCTTACAATTGTTCAGCCACACTACTATTCTAGGAGAGCTGCACGCGTTCTGATCTGTGTAGTAAGTATCTGTGTAGAATTTCTTAGCTACATCCCTCTTCTCGTCAGCACTTAATCCCTTAAACCTATTTATATCTATCACAGCCACTGAATGTCTGTCAGCAAAGCACATTTCAATAGCTCTTGGTGGTATCGGATACTTCCGTATCTGCTCAATGGTTCTGTTTCCACCCCATATGATACGGATATCACATATGCCTGACAGATATGCAGTGATCTCATCACTATGCTCATATCTAACTATGCAAATGTACTTTTTAAGTTCTGAGAAAGTCCCTTTATCAAGCACTCTGTTGATGGCCGAACATATTATGTCAACCTCTTCAAATTCCTTATTCGAAACTCTGATCACAGTTACATTTCCTGCAAGCAGAGAAGATGTCATAGATACTGCAAAATTAACCGGTACATTTGACGGTGCTATGTGAAATGCAACGCCGCGACCCAGTCTGCTGACTCCGGCAGATACTGCTTCTGTCCTGGCCTGTTCCAGAGATGCCTTTCGGATCCAGTATGCATAGGACATAACATCCTGATGATTCCTGATGCCCGGAACCGCCATGAGCTCCTTAGAGAGTTCTGATAGGAAGCCAACCATCTTGTCTGAGAACACTGGAAGCGCAGGAGTACACGCAGCAGCATTTAATACGCATTCATCGCCAACCAAATATGTAATTTTATTGTCAAATGAATCAGCCATCATTCTCCTTTGTTCCCACTAAACTTTTTATCTGTTAATCTTCGCCGCATACGTATCACTGCAGCCTCTAAGCTCAGCACTCTTCATTCTGCCAAGAATCTGTATATACTTACCCTTACGTCCGCATGGGCAGTCATCCTCGCCCAGGATCACACCTTCATCCTCTGTAAGAAGTGAATGCCCCGGATAGGAATGTGGCAGCACTGAAACTGTCTGTATAATGCCCTTCTCTCCTATACCCTTCACCGAGAAATCCTCCGGATCTCTGATGAACACATCTGAATAATTGCTGGCATGAAGATGTCCACATTCGCATTCCGCATATATACATCCCGTCTGCTCCACCATGGCATAATGATCCAGGAAGTGCTTTATCCCAAAGGCTTCGTTCATCCGTCTCTTGAACTCATCCTGAGAGATACTCTCTGATACCAGCTTCTTCCATCCGCCTCCTGTCATCAGAAACGCCTCCGAAAGATCATAATCCTTTATATTAAATGTACTGGATTCATTATCCATATCCAGATTACGTACAGTCTCATAAAAATGCTGCCATACGATAAATGTAAATCCAAAAACTATAAATCTCTGACCACTGTACTTCTCAAGAAATCCCTTTAATGCCTCCACATTAAGAGTCATATCATCATTTAGGGCATAGACTATGTCTCTCGCAACTATCTGGAGACCCATGATAGCAGCTCCTCGAGCTGTAAACTGCTGACGATTACGTACAGTCGCCTTTGCATCTATAACCAGCATAGGAAGTCTCTTCTTACCCCAGTAATCGCTGAGGATCTTAACCATAACCTTCTGCTGGATCATGGCTGTTTCCTTATCTACGTAAATCTTAGAAACACTCTGACCTGTAGTTCCTGAGGAAGTCATGGTCTTAAAAACCTCTTCTCTCGGAATGCTCAAAAGGTCCACATCCTTAAATGCTCTGACAGGAAAGAATGGTATATCCTCCGGTCTGGTTACTTCAGACTCGTCGTAGCCGATTGCCTTTAGGAATCTGGCATATTCAGGACATCTCTCACGATGCAGTCGCGTAAGCTCCTTTAGTTCTCTTGTCAGGATCTCAGATTTTTCTTCTTTATTCAGTTGATATGGTTCTAATTCATAAAAATCTTCGATCATTTAGTAGTCACCCTATCAATTCTGTTTCAGCTTTTATTCTCTCTGCTATCTTCTCAACACTTAGACCCGCTTCGTCAAGTACGAAGTCCTGGGAACCTGCAGGATAGAATGAATCATTAAAGCCTATAAATACCTGCCTTGGAGTATTAACGAGGGTAGCCTTATACTCTGCCACCGCACTTCCCATACCACCTAAGATATTATGCTCTTCAACTGTTATAACTAGGTCATATTCAGCAAATATCCTGTCCAGCCCTTCCTTATCAAGCGGCTTTATCGTATGCATATTGAAAACAGCATACTCTACTTTGCCTGCCGGAGACTTACTATGCTCTTCTGAGCTTTCCAAAAGTTTCACTGCTTCCAGTGAACGGGAAACCATGAGACCGATCGCAATTATTGCAACTCTGGCATTCCTTGAAGTCTTGAGACATACCAGTTTGCCAGGGACAAAATCATAATCTTCTTTATAGACTATAGGACAGTTCAGTCCTCCGCTTAGTCTTATATACATCGGTCCCTCTGTATTTGCCGCATACTCCATGACCTTATAGGTCTCCAGGCTGTCTGCGGGTGAGAAAACCTGCATATTCGGAAGAGCTCTAGTAAATGCTATATCTTCCGTAGCCCAGTGTGATACGCCTGACTTCGCAGCCACAACACCGGCTGCTGAACCGATTATCTTTACATTACATCCTAAGAAGGACAAATGTTGTCTCACATGTTCCAGAGATCTCACAGCGATGAATGAAGCATATGTAGTAGCAAATACATTGTAGCCACTCATAGCAAGTCCCGCTGATATACCGATCATGTTCTGCTCGGCTATTCCTACATTCAAAAACTTGTCCGGATACTTCTGTATAAATCTATCCATTCCCGAAAGCAGAGACAGATCAGCAGTCACAAGCTTTATATCGTCATGCTCTTCTGCCGCATCCAGCATAGCTACACCAAAGGCTGTACCACGCTGTCCAAGTCTGGACCACATTCTTATATCTTTAGAGGAAATACTCATACCGTTTCCTCCTTTGCATTCTTATCTCCCGATAATAATTCATCACCCATCACGTCACCTAAAATCTCTGCCCTAGCCTGATCATATTCAGCCTGTGAAAGCCTTCTGTGATGGAATTCAGGATGTCCTTCCATGAAGGAAACACCCATTCCTTTTATAGTATCTACTATTATGGCGTGTGGTTTACATAATGCATTTTCAGATAAAGTCCAATATTCTTTATCATTGCCATGTCCCATGATATCTGCCGATTTATCATTGATATATCTTTCGTCAAATGCACTGAGGACATCACCTACATCTCGACCGTTACATTCTGATACGTACCAGCCAAAGCTTCTCAGCTTACCCGCCAGATCCCCCAACGCCATAACTTCCTCAGTATCGCCATCATAAGACAGATGATTTCTGTCGATGATAGCAACCAGATTATCTAATTTAAAATGTGCTGCCGACATGAACGCTTCCCATATGGAACCTTCATTTAATTCCGCATCACCCATTAGGACGTAGAATTTCCTTCGGCTCTTCCAGTCGATGTCATTCGTTTCCTTTTCCTTCTCTGCCAGAGCCATACCAATCTCAACTGATATAGCCATTCCCAGACTTCCTCCGGAATACTCAAGTCCTATCTCCGGTCTCATAGGATATCCAGCCAGTCTTCCACCATTCTTCTGGAATTCCAGGCATTCATCCTGTGAGATGATTCCAGCTTCTGCAAGTGCAGGTATATGTGCCAGTACACAATGATTCTTGCTAGGTATGAATATATCTCTGTTTTTACTTAGTTTACATAATGTATCGTTTGATCCGTTCCGTTCTGGTTTACATAATGTAACATCTGATTCATTTTGTCCCGGTTTACATAACTCTGATTCATCAAACAGATTTAGGACTTCACCATAAAGTACCGCCAGTATCTCCATACATGAAAAACTTCCGCCCAGGTGAGAACCACCGTTCCCAGTGGACAGAGCCATATCAAGACCCTTCAGCCTCATTCGCTTGGTCATTTCTGTAAGTCTTATGATGTTTTGCTCAGACATATCATACATAACAACTTCTCCAAATACTGCCACCAGGTCTTACGCCCTGGCCAAAATATACCAGAGGGAATCCCTCCAGACATATCTATATCAGTCTTCCACCATCAGCATTGATGATACTTCCTGTTATAAAGGAAGATGCATCAGTAGCAAGGAAATATACTACTTCTGCTATCTCTTCAGGTGTACCTTTTCTCTTCATACTTATGGACTGAAGGATTTTCTCCTGTTCCACGTCCTTCTTGAAGTCCCCCATATCAGTATCAATAAGTCCAGGAGCAACTGCGTTCACTCTGATATTATAAGGAGCCAGTTCCTTCGATATACATCTTGTAGCCCACATAAATGCAGCCTTACTGGAACCATATGCCAGATATCCTTCTCTGGCCTCGATACCACCTACGGAGCCAATATTCACTATTGAATAGTTCCCCTTGTCCTTTTTATACTGTCTCATCATCACTTTCGACACTTTCTGTGTCAGAGACATCTGTCCAATGAAGTTAACTTCCATTACATCACGAAGTGTATCCATACTGGTCATCTGCATAAGTCCGCTGCTTGCGACACCGGCACAGTTTACAAGTATATCAATATTGTCCTTCGTATCAGCTATGGTCTTAAATGCAGCTTTAATAGAATCCTCATCACTGAGATTCATTTCAATGGGTATGATCCAAGGCATTTCATTTCCAGCCTCATCCCCACCATGGTTACGACCATTATCTACCTGAGCATCCTTAGCCATTTCATCGCATATCTGATTAAACTCCTCATCCAAATGGCTGGAGCAGGCCCATACATTTATTTCATTCTTTACAAACTTTTCTACTATCGCTCTGCCAATCCCCCGGCGAGCCCCCGTAACTATCGCATTCATAACTCTACCTTTCTGGTATCTACCTAAGGTTAACCCCATGGCAAAATCATCCGAAGAAACGCTTCACTTGTTCTATGATATATCCCTGTGTACTGTCGTCTAACGAATAATAAAGTGGAAGTCGAACCAGTCTTTCACTTTCCTTTGTTGTATACTTGTCTTCACCATGAAACTCGCCAAATTTCTTACCAGCCGGCGAGATATGAAGCGGGATATAATGAAATACTGTTAGTATATCTGAATCCTTCATGTAATTAATAAATCGTGTTCTATCATCCAGATTCCTAAGCTTTATATAGAAAATGTGTGCATTGTGATCACAATCTTCAGGAATGACTGGAAGTTCGATAATTCCCTTATCTCTAAGGCCTTTTAATTCATTATAATATCTGTTCCAGATTGTCATTCTGCGATTATTTATATCATCCGCTATCTCCAGCTGTGCCCAGAGATAAGCAGCCAATATATCACTTGGAAGATAGGATGATCCCTGATCGACCCAGGTGTACTTATCCACCTGGCCTCGGAAGAACTTGCTTCGGTTAGTACCCTTCTCTCTGATTATCTCAGCCTCTTCGATCATTTCCTCACGATTTAGAAGAATGGCACCACCTTCGCCCATAGAATAATTCTTAGTCTCATGAAAACTATAACAACCTATATCTCCGATGGATCCCAGCGCTCTGCCTTTATATTTAGACATAACGCATTGTGCTGCGTCCTCTACTACCGCTAAGTTATGACGCTTTGCAATATCCATGATGGTATCCATATCACAGGCAACACCTGCATAATGCACTGGAACAATCGCTCTAGTCTTGTCAGTTATGGCATCCTCCACCAGCTTCTCATCCATATTCATGGTGTCAGGTCTGATATCGACATATACGATCTTCGCACCTCGAAGTACAAATGCATTTGCAGTAGAAACAAATGTAAAGGATGGCATAATAACTTCATCCCCTGGCTTTATATCAAGAAGCAGTGCCGCCATCTCCAGAGCATGTGAGCACGAAGTAGTCAGCATGACCTTCTTCGCACCAGTATTAACCTCAAACCATCTGTCACAAAACTGTGTATATTTACCATCTCCGCATATCTTCTTCATATTTACAGCATCCTGCATATAATCGAAGACCTTATCCGTAAATGGAGCTATGTTATAGCTGATCATTATAGTTCTCCTAGCATAAACTTATGGCATCAAACCAACATTAGAATTATAACATATTATTGTAATATTTACTATATTTTTGGTACTTTTAAGCCTCTGAAAAAGTATGAATTATACGACACATTTTAATTATTTTCTGATGCAAGAATATACTCAATCATGATATAATGAAGGTTGTGTTAAAAATCGATTTTTACGCAAGTTTATATATACATTTCGGAGGTCTTTAGATACATGAAACTCTCAGATAAGAATAAGAAATTACTGGTAAAAGCCCTGGCTTTCATCATTCCATTTATTACTATTCTAATAGGATTTATCATTGGCGGTTTTGCACCATTCGGAAATAAGGATATAATGACTGCAGCCGGCTATGAGGATATGCTCCCATATCTCACAGAATTCCATGATCTGGTTTCCTCCGGAAATCCATTCGTATATAGCAATCGTATTGGTACAGGCTATGACTTCTCAGCAGTTATAACCTACTATCTCTCCGATCCAATCAACATGATCATTCTCATATTCCCTAAGGCTTCCATGCTCGCCGTGCTAGATATTCTTTACATAGTAAAGATATCCCTCGCCGGTCTTTTTGCATTCCTTATGTTCAGCTATTTGTCAAATGTATCAAATATCAAAAACGAATCTACAGATAGTAAAAAGATTGATGAAAAAGATAGCCCATTTACTAATATGTCCTTCCTCAACTTAGGACTATCACTTGCCTATGCTTTATCATCCGCAATGGTCGGATATGGTATGAATATTACATGGCTCTCTGCCATGGCCATTCTCCCACTGGTCATCATGGGCCTCGAAAAAATCATCCGAGAGAGAAAGCCTGTTATGTACCTCGTTACATTTGGTATATCTATTGTATGCTGTTTTAATATGGCTGTTATTATATTTATTTTCTCATTACTATACCTGATTCGTTCAGAATACAAATCCACCAGACACATATTCATAACTATTTTATGTAAACTCATAGCTGATATATTAGCCATGGGAGTTACAGCTTTTATCATATTAAATAACATAAACAGCAGCTTCTTTAAGAATAATGTCAGCATACATTTCCCTAAAGGAACATATCCAACCAATTTATTTGATTATATTATATCATTTATGACTTCATCACCAGTTTCTGCAACATCTTCA
>CAMHCL010000065.1 GCA_946183625.1 uncultured Lachnospiraceae bacterium | reverse complement strand
CAGCAGCTGAGGAATCAGGCGACAGCCTTCTTGATGACAGAGGAGATGCTTACTGCGGTATGCTTAATGCAAGCTACAACCTTAAGCTTCGTAACGTAAGAGCATACATCCCTGAAATGCCAGTGGGCGATGCTGATGAGTGCGCTGATATGATCAAGGATTTCGTATCAGTAGCAAGAGTAAGAATCGCACTCAGCGATCTCAAGATCATAAGCTTCGGTCCTAGACCACAGGATTTCCTTGCATGTAACGCACCTATCAAGCAGCTCTACAATCTGGATGTTGAGATTGAAGAGAATTCAGAGCTTGACCTCTTTGAAGCATTTAATAAGCATGAAGGTGATGAGAGAATTCCATCTGTTGTTGATGATATGGCAGCAGAACTTGGCGCAGGCAACAAGAAGCCTGAAATCCTCTCAAGACTTGCTCAGTATGAGCTTACACTTCGTGACTGGATTGAAGAACACAAGGGAAGCAGAAGCAACGTCATCATCGCTGGTAAGTGCTGGCCTGCATTCCAGACACAGTTCAAATGTGTTCCTTGCTATGTAAACAGCCGCCTTGCTAAGGACGGAATTCCTGTTTCATGTGAAGTTGATATTTATGGCGCTCTTTCAGAGTATATCGGCGAGCTTATAAGTGAAGATACAGTTACACTTCTTGATATCAACAATACAGTTCCAAAGGATATGTATGAAGAAGAAATCAAGGGCAAGTTCAGCTATGACTACAAGATCACAGATACATTTATGGGCTTCCACTGTGGAAATACAGCTACAGACAAGCTTGCATTCTGTGAGATGAAGAATCAGAAGATCATGGCTCGTACACTTCCTGAAGAAGTTACTAACGGAACTCTTGAAGGAGATCTTATTCCTGGAGATGCTACTATCTTCAGACTTCAGAGCACATCTGACGGAAAGCTTCGTGCATATGTAGCAGAAGGTGAGATCCTTCCTATAAGAACAAGATCATTTGGTGCTATCGGCATCTTTGCAATACCTGAGATGGGACGTTTCTATCGTCACGTACTCGTTCAGAAGAACTATCCACATCATGCAGCTATTACATTCCATCATAATGGCAAGCTGCTCTTTGATACATTCAAGTACCTTGGAGTTAAGTTCGACGAGATCGATTACAACCATCCAGCAGGAGTATTATATAAATCAGAGAACCCTTTCGCTTAAAGCGTTGACAGTGTATATTATGTGAAACTTCGATTGGTACTCGAAGAGTCTGACAAGACAGGGGATGAGGGCAGGAAGTAGTGAGCCTGCCCTCAATTCTATCTAAAAAGAAAAAACAAACACAGAATGAGGAGGTTGAAAATGTATATAGGTGTTGATTTAGGTACATCTGCAGTTAAGCTGTTGGCTATGAACAAGGATGGCAAGATCCTTAAAACAGTTTCGGTTGAGTATCCTATCAGCTTCCCACAGTCAGGATGGTCTGAACAGAATCCTGAAGACTGGTACAAGGGAAGTATGGAAGGCATAAGCAAACTGATTGCAGAAACAGGGGAAACAACAGTAGAAGGAATCGGAGTCGGTGGACAGATGCACGGCCTTGTTATCCTGGACAAGGATGATAACGTTATCAGACCTGCTATTCTGTGGAACGACGGAAGAACAACAGAAGAGACAGATTATCTTAATAATGTTATCGGAAAGGATAAGCTGTCACAGTATACCGGAAATATCGCATTTGCCGGATTTACTGCTCCAAAGGTTTTATGGGTTAAGAATAACGAGCCTGAAAACTTTGCAAAAATAGAGAAAATAATGCTTCCTAAGGATTATCTGGTATACAGACTTACGGGAGCTTACAGTTCAGACTATTCGGATGCTTCCGGAATGCTTCTCATGGATGTAGAGCATAAGTGCTGGTCTAAGGAAATGATGGAGATATGTGGAATATCTCATATTACAATGCCAGAACTTCATGAGAGTTTTGATGTAGTAGGAAGTGTTAAGTCTGATATATGCAGCGAACTGGGAATCAGTGGTGATGTAAAGGTTGTTGCAGGCGCAGGAGATAATGCTGCAGCTGCAGTTGGTACAGGAACAGTTGGTCCTGGAAAATGTAATCTCTCACTGGGTACATCCGGAACTATTTTCATCACAAGCGACAAATTCTCAGTTGATGACAAGAATTCACTCCATGCATTTGCGCATGCAGACGGCGGCTATCACCTCATGGGTTGTATGCTTTCAGCTGCATCATGTAATAAATGGTTTATGGATGAAATACTTCGTGACAGTGAATATGCGGCTAACCAGAAGAAGATCGATGTTAACAAGCTTGGCGAGAACAATGTGTTCTTCCTGCCATATCTGATGGGCGAGAGATCTCCTCATAATGATCCTCTGGTAAGGGCATGTTTCCTTGGAATGAGTATGGATACAAAAAGAGAAGATATGCTTCAGGCGGTTCTCGAAGGCGTGGCTTATGGTCTTAGAGATTCGCTGGAGGTAGCCAGAAGTCTTGGAATAGAGATTACAACATCTAATATCTGTGGTGGCGGAAACAAGAGCCCACTGTGGAGAAAGATCATGGCAAATGTTATGAATATTAAGCTCGAGATCCAGGAGAACGACGAAGGTCCTGCTCTCGGTGGCGCAATACTTGCAGCAGTAGGATGCGGAGACTTCGAAAGCGTAAATGCTGCAGCTGAAAAGATTGTTAATGTCGTTGAGGTTGTAGAACCTGATCCTGAACTCGTTACAAAGTACGAAGAAGGTTACAAGGCGTTTAAGAAACTTTATCCAGTAGTTAAAGATATATGGAGGAGGTAGTGATGAAAAGGGGTTTTGGTAAGACTAGCAAGGGGGAAGAAGTTAGTTCTTATACGATCAGCAATGCATCGGGCATGTCTGCTACCATCATAGATATGGGAGCAACAATTGTTAAACTGGAGGTTCCTGATAAGGATGGGAATATCAGAGACGTTATCCTGGGTTACGATGATGCAGAGGGCTATGAAAAAGGAAGTACATATTTTGGAGCCATCATTGGAAGAAATGCAAATCGTATGGCAAACGGAAGAGTTGTGATCGATGGCGTTACTTATCAGATGGATCAGAATGACAATGATAACAATCTTCATAGTGGACTGAACGGAGTTGACAAGAAGATATGGACTGTACTGCCTATGACAAATAACTCATCCGTTACATTTATCTGCAAATCAAATGATATGGAACAGGGATTACCTGGAAATGTAACAATGACCGTTACTTATGAAATAAGCGATGATAATACCCTCAGTATTACATATGATGCTGTTTCAGATAAGAAGACAGTTATAAATATGACAAATCATATGTATCTGAATCTGAAGGGCCATTACAAGGGAGATATAGAGGATCATTTATTAACACTTGATGCTTCCTGCTATAATCCGGTAATCGATTCAGAATCTATTCCTACTGGGGAGAATGCTCCTGTAGAGGGTACAGTATTTGATTTCCGTACACCAAAGCAGATCGGGCAGGATATAAATGAAGATGTTGATCAGCTTAAGTTCGTAGGTGGTTATGATCACAACTACGTTATTGACGGAACTGTAGGCAAGATGAGACATTTTGCTACTGTTTATTCTGAGGAAAGCGGAATACAGCTTGATCTCTTCTCTGATCAGACCGGAACTCAGTTTTATTCTGGTAATTTTGTAGGAGAACAGCTTGGTAAAGGCGGATTTGCTTATCATAAGAGATCTGGATTATGCCTGGAACCGCAATATATACCAAATTCCATGAACTTTATCGCAGAAGGTGAGGAAATGTCACCAATATTTGACGCTCAGGAGAAATATCACACAGTGTCTTTGTACAAATTCTCTGTAAAATAATGATAAATACAGCAATTTTTGTTAAATGTGTAGCAATATTTGAAAAGCAATAATTTTCTGTCTTTTATATAATAATTATAGTCAGTAAAGAAAGTATGTAATACTTTAAAAAAGACGTTTTATTTAAAAGTATTTTAAGGAGGAAGAAAAATGAGAAAAATGAAACGTGCACTGGCATTAGCACTTAGTGCAACAATGCTGGCATCTATGGTTGCTGGTTGTGGAAGCAGTTCAGATTCTGATTCAACAACAGCAGCAGACAACACAGATACAGTTGATGTATCTACAGATGACGGTGGCGATGACGCTACTGCTACAGATGATAGCGGTTCAGGTGAGAGCAAGGGTACTATCAATGTATATGCTTTCACAGACGAGGTTCCAGGAATGATCGAGAAGTTCAAGGAAACTCATCCAGATTTCGCTTACGACATCAACCCAACAATCATTGCAACAACAGATGGCGCTTATCAGCCAGCTCTTGATGCAGCTCTTGCAGCAGGCGGAGCAGATGCTCCTGACATCTATTGTGCAGAGGCAGCTTTCGTTCTTAAGTATACACAGGGCGATATGTCTTCATTCGCTTGCCCATATGAGGATCTTGGAATCGATGTTGACAAGGAAATCGCTGATGCTCAGATTGCACAGTATACAGTAGATATCGGAACAAATCCAGATGGCAAGGTAGTTGGTCTTGGATATCAGGCAACAGGTGGTGCTTTCATCTACAGACGTTCTATCGCTAAGGATGCTTTCGGTACAGATGATCCTGCAGAAGTTGCAAAAATCATTGGCTCAGGCACACAGAGCTGGGATAAGTTCTGGGAAGCAGCTGAGACACTTAAGGGCAAGGGCTATGGTATCGTATCTGGTGATGGTGATATCTGGCACGCAGTTGAGAACAGCTCTGACACAGGTTGGATCGTTGACGGAAAGCTCAACATCGACCCTAAGAGAGAAGAGTTCCTCGACATCTCTATGAAGCTTAAAGAGAATGATTATTACAATGATACACAGGATTGGCAGGATGCTTGGTTCGCTGATATGAGCGGAACAGGTGAGAAGCAGGTTCTCGGTTTCTTCGGACCAGCTTGGCTGATCAACTATACACTTGGTGATAACTGTGGTGGTTCAGCACCTGGTGAAGGTACATATGGTGACTGGGCAGTTTGTGCTCCTCCAGTTGGTTTCTTCTGGGGTGGAACATGGTTAATAGCTAACAAGGATTCTGAGAAGAAGGAAGCTGTTGGTGAAATCATTGACTGGATCACACTTAATTGTACAGAAGATGGTCTTCAGTATATGTGGGCTAATGGTACAATGAACGGCGAAGGCGGTACAAAGGACTGCGTAGCTTCAGCTACAGTTATGGAAATGTCTGATGGTACTCTTGACTTCCTCGGTGGACAGAACATGTTCGATGTATTCGGTGATGCTAATGCTTATGCAAATGGTAAGAACCTTACACAGTATGACGAGACAATCAACCAGTATTGGAGAGATAAAGTTCGTCAGTACACTGCTGGAGAGCTTTCAAGAGATGAAGCTATTGAAGCATTCAAGCAGGACGTAGCAGATAACCTTAACGTTACAGTAGAGTAATCAATAGGTTAATGGATTTAATATCAATTGAGATATTATAGCAGAGCGGGCGTGTTCTGCAGCAAGCAGGACACGCCCTTTTTCTATCAAACTGGAGGTTATTATTAGTTATGAAGAAGAAAAAATCCGGAGAAATTAGATACGCTAAGTACGGATACATATTCAGTCTTCCTTTTGTTGTAGCCTTCCTTATATTTTCCTTATATCCGATTTTGTATACAGCTGTGATAGGATTTACAGACCTGCAGGGTGTTGCAACAACAGAATGGCACTTTTTGGATAATCCATTTCAGAATTTTGCTAATGTTCTTAGTAATAAGTCTTTCCAGACTGCATTAAAGAACACATTTATGATCTGGATTATAAACTTTATTCCGCAGATCCTATTAGCATTATTACTTACAGCATGGTTTACAGATAGGAGATGGCATATAAAGGGACAGGGTATATACAAGGTACTTCTGTATATGCCGAATATTATCACAGCGGCAACAATAGCAATACTTTTCAATTCACTTTTTGCTTATCCGGTTGGACCGGTAAACGATTTATTGATGAAGCTTCATATTATAAATGAAGCTCAGAACTTCCTAGTTAATAAGGGAGTTGCCCGTGGAATCGTAGCATTTATCCAGTTCTGGATGTGGTATGGTTACACAATGTTAATTTTGATTTCAGGTGTTCTGGGTATTAACCCTGAGATATTTGAGGCTGCAGAGGTTGATGGTGCAAGCCGAGTTCAGGTATTCTTCCAGATCACATTACCTAATATTAAGACAATACTTTTATTCACTCTTGTTACAAGTCTTATCGGTGGTCTTAACATGTTTGATATACCAAAGCTGTTCCTGCTTGGTGGTCCTAACAATGCAACACTTACAACAAGTGTATACATTTACAACCAGGCGTTCGCTGGTAGCTACATGTACAACAAGGCTGCTGCAGCCAGCATGATAATGTTCTGTATCATACTGTTCTTCTCATCATTCCTGTTCATACTCCTTAGAGATAAGGACAAGGATGGATATGGAAAGGATGCAAAGAAGATTAAAAAACTGGCAAAACAAAAAATGAGAGGGGGTGCTGTATAAATGGCAAGTAACAGTGTCCCAGCAAATGTAAAGAAGCCTAAGAGTTTCACAGGCATGAAGATAGTGATACATATAGTATGCATATTATTAGCAATACTTAGTATACTGCCATTCTGGGTAATGATAGTTAACTCAACAAGATCAACTCCAGAAATCCAGCAGCATGCATTATCACTTATTCCTTCAACTCACCTGATAACGAACTTTAAGATTCTTACAGGAAAATCGTTCCATCCATTGGTTGGGTTTATGAACTCTATCATCATATCGACAGGTTCTACCCTCCTTAATCTATACTTCTCATCGCTTACAGCATACGCGCTGGTGGCTTATGAGTGGAAGCTTCGAAAAGCCTTCTTCAGCTTCATCATAGGTGTCATGATGATTCCTGCCCAGGTTACCATGATCGGTTTCTACCAGATGGTATACAAGATTGGTATGACAAATCATCTGATCATGCTCATACTTCCTAGTATAGCTGCACCTGCAACTGTGTTCTTTATGAGACAGTATTTGTATCCTACGTTATCGATGGATATAGTTCAGGCCGCCAGAATAGATGGAGCTGGCGAGTTCAGAATATTTAATACAATCGTTCTTCCGATTATGAAACCGGCTCTTGCTACACAGGCAATCTTCCTGTTCGTTAGTAAGTGGAACGATCTGTTTACACCTCTTGTACTCCTTACAAGACAGGAAAAGTACACAATGCCTATCATGGTCAGCCTGCTTAGAGGAGATATTTACAAGACGGAATATGGCTCAATATATCTTGGACTTACCCTTACGGTATTGCCACTGATTGTAGTATATATGATACTTTCTAAGTACATTATCGCCGGAGTGGCACTTGGTGGTGTTAAGAGTTAATTTAGTACATTTATAAGATTTGAAATAAGTAGTGAAGGTTAATAAAAGCCTGTCGATCGGGGGATCGGCAGGCTTTTGGTTTTATGCGTTTTATATTTTTATATGCTTTCGTGATCGTCGCTTTGAGACGACAGACGAAGCTTCTTATATTCACTTGGTGAGTAATTAGTATATTTCTTAAATGCCCTACAGAAGGATGGTAGTGTATTAAATCCTGTCTGGAAGGCGATGTCTGTAATAGGCATATCTGTCACAAGCAGCTCTTCAGCTGTATGAATCCTCTTTAATGTCAGGTAATCATGAAATGTATATCCGGTCTGTAGTTTGAACATTCTCATGAAATGGAACTTCGAGAAACCGGTGTATTCTGCCGCCTGTTCGGTAGACATGTCCTCAGCATAATTAATATCCAGATATCGGAGCAGAGCTGTGATCCTGTTCATGGACTGAGATGAATTATAGGTCTCGGTCTTAACGGCGTTCTCTGCATGTCGTGCTATCTCTATAAATACCTGATATATCTTGGAATAAATTTCGGTTTCCCAGAAAGTAGAATTAGTGAAGTATACCTTGTTCATATCCATGAAGAGACTATAGATAGTATCGTATACATCAGGACAGGTTTCCTGATTGCACAGGAATGCATCGAAAAACATAGGCTCTATAGATTTATAATCATGGGATTTGAAGAATTCGTTCATTTCCACCAGATATATAAATCGTACGCCTGGTTTGTCATTGATATATTCATGTAGCATATTCGGAGGGATGATCAGTATATCTCCCTCTTTAAGCATATATTCTTTTTTGTTTGCGTGGACTTCATAATTGTTCTGAATGCATATAAAAACCTCAAGGGCATCATGAGAATGCTGCTCATACCCCTCACTCTGGTTGTTATACCATATACGAATATGTGAAGTGGAACTGTAAGTAACCAGTTCCTTAGTATTATGGACTATACGGCCTTCGTATTCTGTAGAAGGCTGCTTATATTGTTCCGGAATAATAGTAGTATCTGGAATAGCCATAGAACCCCTCCCCTTGTTCTACACATTTCACAGATTAAATGCTTTATGTTTTTTGCCTTCGCATTACATTAT